>CAYTNO010000008.1:0-16807 GCA_964439125.1 uncultured Woeseiaceae bacterium
GCCGAGCGAATCGTCGCGGACGATGACCAATGGCTCTCCAAAATCCGCCTCACTCAATTTTTCCGCTTGCAAACAAAGATCGCGGACTCTGGAGGTATAGCCGCGAACGATCAGCCAGACAAAACCGGCACAAACCAGCAACGTGATCAGCGTGCCTGCGCCAATCCACAGATAAGTCAGATGCCGGCTTTGTGACTCTTTGGCGAGCAACCCGACAGAGAACATCTGTGATTCTGCCTGCAGTGACTGCAACTCGAACGAACCGGACAATACGCCCATATATTGGTCGTGGTGAATAACCCTGTATGACATCAGTAAATGGTCGGGCAACCAGACGACCGGGTCTGACGCCTCGGTTACCGGAATGCTCCCCGTTTGCCGCACGTCGGAATCACTGCTAACAAAACGCAGACCAGCTAATGATTCGTGCTGCTTCATTGCCCGATTGAGAATCGGCAATTCCGAAGGGTCATCTGAGGATTCATCGATTGAAGTCAGATCGTCCGATATGGTGTGTAATTGCGCACGTGCACGCCGTTCGAAACTTTCTCGCAGAAGTGTGCTGTGCGCTGCTTCGCTTGCTGTGGTGATTTCTTTTGCGAGCCAGCGGTATTGGCCATAAAACATTGACAGCATAATCGCCGCAACGGCTATGCCCAGCGTCAGTACAAACAGGAGGTATCGCGGTATTTTGCTGCCGATCATTTGTTTTCTGCTCTGCACAACGTACCTGCAGACCTTTTATTATTATTGTTGTTAGGCCATTTCTCTCCGCCAGTGTAGCACCGGGCAAGATGGGCAAAGATTATTTCCAGAGCGGACTAAATAATGGGGCAGCTCAGGACAAAAAATACGAGAAATGGTCTAAATCGCACAATTGCAGTGGAAATAAGCGTTTAGTCGCCTTCGCGCTTTTCAACAAATTCCACTGGTTTGGCCGAACCAGTAGTCTTCATGACGCCGTCAACGACGGCTCCTTCCGCCACGGCGATTGCTGCCCCCGCTACCGTTCCGGTGATGCGCGCTGTGTTGGTGATCTCGACTTTGCCATCTGCAGCGATATCGCCCTCGACATGGCCGGCAACGATAACGTTGCCCGCCTTGATGGAACCCTTCCACAAACCGTTCGTGGCTAAAGTCACAGTGCCACTGAGGTCGCAGTCACCTTCTATTTCGCCATTGATCAGGAAATCGCCGCTGCCGGTGATAAGGCCCGATATTTTGCAACCTTCACTGATGAGTGTCGCGGAATCGGATTTGAGGTCGCGCAAGCGGCGCAATCGGGAGTCATTCATGGGGGTCATGCCTTTGCAGACTGGATTTGCTTGGAAGAGTTGCATAGTACCTATTGAAAGCAGGATTTGTCAGGTCCACAAGGCTTTTTCCGAAGCATTAAACTCGCCTCGTACATACGCGAACAGGGCGCGCTTGTGGTAAAACAAGCGGGCTTGGCGGTCGGCTTCGTTAGCACCGGCAGGAATCCAAACATAATAGAGACCATTAGATTGAGCCAGGGATTCGACAAACGACATAGCGAGCTCACCAATGCGGGTGGAACTCTGTTCGCAGGTAGCCTCCGCGGCGTTGAGAGGGAATCGCTGCGCGTAGACCATGACGGCTATCTGTCTCGTACTACACATCCTGTTCCACTTGGATCTGCATTGAGTCATCGCTACATCACGACGGATTTTTCCGAAGCGCTGCTCGAATTCGTAACGCCCGCGTTCTCAACTACCTGGGAAGCACTGCACTTCCTCTGCGACATTCACCAGTTCACTTATGATCGCCTCGGCGACGAAATGCTCTGGGTTGCCAGCATGCCGTGCCGCATTCCGGGCGATATAGAAATACCGCTGGCGAAATACGGCACGTCTAATGTCGGTCGGATGAAGACAATCTATCGGCGGGGGCTGGGGCTGCGCTACGGTAGACAGATGCAGACGATAGCAGGCGTGCATTTTAACTATTCCCTCGCCGAGTCTTTCTGGCCTCGCTATCAGCAGATTATCGGCGACGATCGAAGAGAAGATGATTTTCGCTCTGATCACTACCTGCGCCTGATACGAAACTTTCGGCGTTTCGGTTGGCTGGTTCTCTATCTTTTCGGTGCATCACCTGCAATGTGCAAGTCCTTTGCAGGAGAAGAAGAGCTCGAGATGCCATCACTCAACGCAGAGACGTTCTACGAACCATACGGAACGTCGCTACGGATGAGTGATCTTGGTTACAGCAACCAGAATCAATCGCGTATCAATATCTCCCTGAATAGCCTGGACAGCTATATTCGTGATCTCAGTAGCGCGATCAGAACGCCAGAGCCGGACTACGAAAAAATCGGAGTCAAGGTCGACGGCAAGTACAGGCAGCTAAATGTCAATCGACTCCAGATCGAGAACGAGTACTACAGCTCAGTACGGCCGAAAAGAGTGGCCGTTAGTGGCGAGCGGCCAACGGCCGCGCTGCGACGCGGCGGCATTGAGTATGTAGAGATTCGATCGCTCGATATCAATTTTAATGACCCTGCTGGTATTAACCAGAACACGATGCGCTTTATCGAGGCGTTCCTGATCTATTGTTTGCTGGAGGAAAGCGCACCGTTTGACGATACGTCCCTCGACGAGACAAAGCGCAATCAAACAGAGACGGCGAAACGCGGGCGCGACCCGCAGTTTCGTCTGCATCGAGACGGCCGAAAAATTGAGCTTGCAGTCTGGGCGCGCGAAATACTGGACAAGATCAGCGCGATTGCGGAACTGATCGACCGCGAAGAAGGCGGTGAAAGCTATGCGCAGGCAACTCGCCTCATGCTTGACATGGTAAACGATGCTGAGACCACACCCTCGGCTCGCCTGCTCGCGGAACTGCGCAAAGAAGACTGCAGCTTCTTTGAATATGCGCTTTCATTGGCGAGTAACCATCGTGATTACTTCGCTGATATCACGCCGCTATCCGATGATCGTATAGCTGAGTTCGAACGAGAGACAGCACAGTCCGTCGAGCGCCAACGCGCCATCGAGGAAAGCGACGAAATCACTCTCGACGAGTATCTGGAGAGTTACTTTAGTTCAGATTGACCATCGGCGAATGGTAATGGCGAGCCATGCTCATACGCGAAGGCACGGTGCAGTTTCTGCAACACCCTGGTTTTCTCTCCTACGCTGCCGTCCCCGATAACCCGGCCGTCAGCCTCGAGAATTGGAGTCAACTCGCCCATAGTGCCGCTGGTGAAAACCTCACTTGCTGTGTACAGCTCTGTCAGCGATAAGTTGCGCTCTTCAGCAGGAATTTTATTCGCGTGGCAGATATCCAAAATCATGCGCCGTGTTAAGCCGGGTAAACAGGCATCGGCAAAAGGCGTACAGACAACCCCTTTGCTAACAATAAAAATGTTCGTGTCATTGGTCTCCGACACGAAACCATTAATGTCGAGCATGATCGCGCTGTCCACCCCGGCAACGTTTGCCTCAATGGTCGCGAGAATGTTGTTCAGCAAATTGTTGTGGTGAATCTTGGAGTCGAGACATTGTGGCGTGTTGCGTCGCGTAGAGGCGGTGATAACCCGTATTCCCGAATCGGAATAGACGGGTGGCTTCCATTCCGCAAGCACGATCAAAGTGCACCCGGACTGGTTAAGGTCAGGGTTCATACCGGATGTTATTTTCTCGCCTCGAGTTAGCGTTAGGCGAATATGCGCCTCGTCGCTCATGCCGTTTGCTTCGAGCGTGCGAAAGATGGCATCACGTATCTCACTGGATGGCGGCACCGCACTAAACGCGAGCGTCTTCGCAGAGTCCTGTAGACGCTCGAGATGTTCCTCGAGAGCCGCAATCCTGCCTCTGTAAACCCGCAGTCCTTCCCACACCGCATCGCCACCTTGAACAACACTGTCAAATACCGACACCCTCGCTTCATCGCGTGGAAGAAGTTTGTCGCCGACAAAGATAACGATGTCCCGGTTGCGTGGATCGGGCAGATTCATTGTGCGTCTCCTTGGGTGCTCGCCCGAAAAGCTTGCTCAAACAAGCGGTCGTACCAGGGGGCACACTCATTGAGCAGGGGCTCGAGGTGTGAGGGAAAATCGGTTTTCGCCTTATACGGCGCGAACCCCGTACTTTGGTGTACTGCATGATACCAGTGTGGCGCCCAAACGCCGTCTTCGGCGCGCGGCCCGGTTGGCCAATGCAACATCTCTTTGTTGAAGTCGAGTTCGATGTGGTTGCACAACTGTCTTAAAACGCCCGCCGGATCTGACAACAACTCTCGTGAATCGAGCACAGCCGGTTGTTCGCCCGATGAGACCAGATCCTCAAACAGATACCACTGCTGCTTCAGGCCGGTATCGGCTAGCCGGGCATGTGGTAGTTGCACGGTTAGCGATGGCAACATTTCCTGTGGATCCCGGATAAGGAAAACGTTCTTCGTGCGCTGCAAAAAACCCAGGTCGAGAGCGATGAGATGGTGCGCCATATGCTTGATGAACAGCTGCTGTGTGCAGTCTGTATCAGCAAGATCGAGTATGTCCCGCATGACCGCGTCGCCATCGCAGTTCATCTTCTCCAGTATCTCATCTCGTCCTGGATGGTCGGCACCACTGACACGTAAATAGTGGCCGTAAAGAGGCTCGTCGACCACATGTACATCCGCGAGTTGCGCGAAACTGTACATCAAAGCCGTCGATACATTCCGCGGCCCTGACCATAGGCATATCGGTTTTGTCATTTTGATGCCGTATTCGAGGCCTTGTGTTGTGCGGTCTGTCACAAATTGGTAGTGAGGAGTATGACCGTAACGCCAATTTAACTAAACTCTGCGACATGTTTAAGACTTTTGTTGCAGGAATTTTGCTGGGCATCGCGGCCGCAGCTGCTGGTTTGTACTACTTGCCTGTGGTCGACCAGAGTCGGGAGCAATCGCTGGTCATAGTGCAGCCGAATCAGGGCAACATTGAGACCTTCTATGCCAAGGTGCCCATGGATCGCATTCTGATAGGTGCGCAATCGCAACAGAGTCCTCTGCCGCCAGGGCTGCAGTGGCCGGATAACGAAGAATTCGCTAATTTGCGCGTCGAGCTTTTCAAGATCCGAAATGCCAAGGACGTTGTCGTAGGCGTTGCCAGCAGAATGGCGGCCAATGACGGAATCCCCGGCGACGTCATCGAATGGGTTCTCCACCTGCCGGCTCGTGGTTCGATTTACGTGTCAATGCAGCCGGAGCCTCAAGAGGGTGGCAATCGAGTCGGGAAATTGCAGTCGGGCACTCGCGAGTTTGATCTTATGCGAGGTGAGGTATCCGAACGCTGGGTAGCGGACACGACGGAATCTGACGATGCCCCGGCAGGCCGCATCGAGCTCATCACGGCTCTCGTCGGTCAGCGGGAAGAATTGTGATCAAGTACTTAGTCGCGTTGATATTAGGGATGGCCGCCGGAGCAGTTGTATTCGTTGGCTTGCTGTACTTCAATCCGCTCACGGCGCAGCAGCGGTTGTCGCCAATAACTGTGACCGACAACGATGTCGTCAAGCTCGGTTATTCGGCCGCTGTACAAGACATGCTCATTTATACCAATGACGGTGAATCCAGAGTTGATCCTTATCCAGCCAAGGTTTTGCAATTGTGGGAAGCGCCGATTCGCAAGACCCGGGCGATAGCGACAGTCCTGACGGATAGCCGTGGACAAACTACCGGAATTGGCATCAAGTTCTCGTCTGATTCAGAAAGTACGAACATCCTGAACGGGCAGGCAATTGTTGACAGCGTTTGGCATATCTACTTGCCTGAGCGCGGCAGTCTGTTCGTCGCGCAAAGCGAGAATTTCTGGAGTTACCTCCGGGAGGTCGTTATTCCAGCGTACTGGAGTTCAGCCGACAACTGGCGTGGAATATGGCGAGGCGATGTTACGGCCGGACCTGGAGCGCTTGGAACGGCAAGTGTGACCGGCGGCAGCGGTGAATTCGCAGAGCTCAAGTCTGAAGGAGTCGAGGCGCTCAGTGCGAAAGCGTATTCGGTGGAGCTTGGGCCGGTCGCCGTCGACGGCGAATTGTCTATCGAAATTCCGCGCGAGGAATTGGTCGCTAGCCCAGATCTTTGAGCGCGACGTCAGCGTTGGCCAATCGTTGCGGATCGATTCGTGCGCGTTCGGCGATCAACGCTTTTGACTGCAGAAAGTCCTTCGGCGCATTGATGGCATCGACCGCGATAAGTATGCCGTCCTTCAGATACAAACAAGAGAAGCTGGCACTTTTGGGGTCGCCTCGCAATATCGCACTATCGTAACCCTGAGACAGCCCTGCGATCTGAAGCTTGAGGTCGTACTGGTCGGACCAGAACCACGGCACTTGTGAGTAGTGCATTTCCACACCGCAAATATTGCTGGCGGCGGTTTTCGCTTGTTCAAGGGCGTTGTGTACCGACTCAAGTCGCAATTGCGTATCGTAGATTGCGTTAGGGTGGGAAGTGCAATCACCAACAGCATAGATATCCGAATCCGAAGTTCGGCACTGGTCGTCAACGACGATACCGTCGTCGACCTCGAGACCGGCGGATTCGGCCAGCTCGACATTGGGCAAGATGCCAACACCAATGACGACAAAATCGGCTGCCAATGTCTGCCGATCGCTGGTAATGACGGAGTGCACCTTGCCATTGCCATGGAAGCTGCTGAGGCCAGTTGAGAGCAACAGTTTGACGCCATGACTGTCGTGCGTTTTTTGATAAAAGTCCGACACCTGGGGTGATACAACGCGGCTCATTACACGGTCAGCCATTTCTATAACAGTGACGTCCAGACCGCGCTGACGACACACGGCGGCCACCTCCAGGCCGATATATCCGGCGCCCACGATTACAACACGCTCGCCTGTGGATGCAGCCGCGCGAATGCCATCTACATCAGCTATACCGCGCAAATAGTGAATGCCCTCGAGTTCGCTTCCCTCGACCTGCAATTTTCGAACACGCGAACCCAGTGCCAGGATGAGTTTGTCGTAGGCGACTTCGCCATCGTCAATAGTTGTTAGCCGTCGTGCGCTGCGGTCTATGTTGCTAACCCGTGTATTCAATCGCAACTCAATTTGCGGATCATCATAAAAGGCAGCGGGTTTTACGTACAGGCGTTCGGCCGCCAGCTCACCGGCAAGGAACTTTTTCGATAGCGGAGGACGCTGGTACGGCAAGTACGGTTCGTCCCCGATGAGCACAATGCGCCCGTCGAACTTTTTTTGTCTTAGCGTTGCAATGGCCTGGCCTGCCGCGTGGCCGGCACCGACGATCGCAATGGTTTCCGTCACGCTGGACTCGTCCTACTGAATGGCTTGCAGCGGCCATATTATTGGCAACAGAATCATGACCGCAATAAATACGACGATGGTTAGCGGCACACCGACCTTGAGATAGTCTACGAAGCGGTAGCCACCGGGACCCATTACAAGAATGTTGGCCGGATGTGATATAGGGCTTGTGAAACTCGCCGACGCAGCCATCGCAACGGCCATCATTGCGGTCTCGGGCTGCAGCCCCATATCGCTCATGGCTGAGAGCACGATAGGCGACATCAGTACAACCAGTGCCGCAGTAGGAATGATCATTGTCGCCATAGCAGTCAGGATATACAGACCCATAATGACCGGCCACGGACCAGCGTCGCCAAGGAATGCCATCACCTGGTTTGCAAGGTACGTTGCCGCGCCCGAATCCTGCATCGCGGTGCCCAACGGCAACATACCGGCTATGAGGAATATCGATCGCCAGTCGATGGCGCGATAAGCCTGTTCCATATCGAGGCAGCGGGTTAATACCATGACGGTGCCACCAATGACAGCGGCCACTGCGATGGGCGCGTAGCCGAGCATCACCGTGAGCACAACGCCGAGCATTATGGCCGCTGCGAGAGGAGCGCGCCGCGTGTCGGGAGGCTCCTGACCCAGTGGGGTCAGAATAAGAAAGTCGGATTCAGCGGACAGCAGTTGCAAACGGTCATGGGGACCCAGCAAGAGTAAAGCATCACCAATTTGCAGACGTTCATCGGCTAGCTCGGTGCCGACAGTTTCACCTTCGCGCCAGATGCCTGCGAGCTCGATGCCGTAACGCTCCCGAAAATTAAGTTCACCGACTGTTCGACCAGCCAGGCTGGTGCGCGGATCCAAAGTCGCATCCATCAGTGTCAGGCGCTCGGACTCGAGTGCTCCGAGGTTGGGTGAAACACTGGTCTCAATCTCAAGTTCCTGCAGCCCTCGCAATACATCCAGGTCTGTCGGCTGACCCTCGATGAGTATCAGGTCTCCGCCCAGGAGATCGTCATCCGCTTGTGGCATGACCGTAAGAGAGCCCTCGCGGAAAACGGCGACCACGCGAAAATCGAAAACGTCGGCCAGGCGGCGCTTGCTCAAAGTGGCATTGGCGAGTTCGCTCTCCTTTGGCAGGCGCACAACAAACATCCGCTCGTCGGTGTGGTAGACCTCGTCGAGTTGCTCAGATGAGAGGATCTCAACTTCCGAGAAATCCGAGAACTTCTCCAGCTGCGCGACCGCGTCGACTTCTCCGTGGACCAATACCCGTTCGCCTTCGCGCAATGGAACATAGGCGAGGTTCGTCAGGCGGTACTGGTCTCTGCGTCTTACGCCGACAACCGAGACGTTAAAGCGCGTACGAAAATTTGCGTGGCGTACGAGCTCAGACACGAGTGGTGAGGTGTCGGTAATCGTTACTTCGGCGTAAGCGATCTTCTCAGCGACCATGGACTTCAGTACTGGCGCCTCGCGTTCGATTACGAGATCGGACCAACGGCGCAATTCACGAAACTGATCGATGCGGCCTTGCACAAGTATGCCATCACCACCGCGCAGAATGGTCTGTCGGCCTGGCAGGGGTTTGCTACGACCCTGTCGAACAACCGCGAGGATGATCAGGCCGGTCGAGGTGCCAATGCGGCTGTCGGCAAGAGTCTTGCCTACAAGAATTGAGCTTGTCGGTACTCGCAGCATGAACGTCCGTTCGTGCAGCTTGTAACGCGCACGCAAGCTGCGCTGGCTGACGTGTTTGCCGTGCTCTGCCTGTTTCTTCGGCAGCAAGAATCTGCCAAATAGGGCGACAAACAACACACCAATAACCATGACGGCGCCGCCCATGGGCGTGAAATCAAATAGCTTGAAGGGTTCGTATCCACCCAGCACCAGGGACTCGCTGATGAGCAGGTTGGGCGGTGTACCGATCAGGGTTGTGAGGCCGCCCAGTAATGTTGAATAGGCAAGCGGCATCAGCAGTCTGGAAGCAGGAATTCGGGTGCGTCGCGACACTTCGACGACGACCGGTAACATCAGTGCCGCAACGCCGATGTTATTCATGAAGGCGGAAAGCACGGCGCCGGTAATCATAATGACCAGAATCATCGCGAACTCGCGACGTCCTGCAATGCGCATGACCTGGCGGCCTATGATGTCCGCGATACCGGTTCTGGTGAGGCCTTCGCTGAGGATGAACATAGCCCAGACGGTGATGACGGCGCTGTTCGAGAAACCCGCGAACGCCTGATTGGAGTCAACGAGTCCCGTAATAGCCAGCGCGCCGAGCACCAGCAAGGCGACCAGGTCCATGCGGATGACTTCGCTGATAAACAGAATCAGCGAGACGACAAGAATGCCGAGGACAAGTGCGATGTCGTAAGTCATGCAGCCATTTTGGTTGGTAGAAAAGCAGTCGGAGTATGCGGGATTCTATACAAACAGACTAGACTGTACCCGGGTTAGGCCGTTGTGGGCGTGATGACAGTCACCGATGTCTATCAATCTATCCGGTCGCGGCGAGTGGCTCGTCTGCGCGTTAGTGGCGTCGATTATTCGATCAACGAGTGGGAAAATTCGGCCGATCCGCTGTTTTTTTACCTGCATGGCTGGGGTGATACCGGCTCGACCTTGTAAATTCATCCAGTACTGTATAAAAATACATATCTTTAGGGTGGAGTGCGGGCGTGCAAACAGCTGAGCGTATTGATGACTATCTGGAATTGCTGAACCCGGCACAGCGTCAGGCGGCCGCTTACGGCGTGAAGCCAGCTGACGGCCCCTTTCAAGCGGGTCCTCTCCTTATTATCGCCGGAGCAGGCACCGGTAAGACAATGACGCTTGCGCATCGTGTGGCTCATCTGGTTATCCAGGGCGTGAGCCCCGAACGCATTCTGCTGCTGACGTTTACTCGGCGGGCAGCGCAGGAGATGACGCGTCGTGTCGATAGCATTGTCCGACGAATGCTTGATGGTGGCAGGACGAAGCTTGTCGCGGCTGGCGTACTTCCATGGTCCGGCACGTTTCATTCCGTTGCGAATCGCTTGCTGCGGCAATTTGCGGCCAACCTCAATCTCGATCCTGGTTTTTCGGTGCTCGACAGAGGTGATGCAGCAGACCTGATCGATGTTGCCCGGCATGAGCTGGCGTTTTCAAAAAAGTCGCGCCGTTTTCCCAAGAAAGACACTTGCCTGGCAATTTACTCGCGTTGTGTGAATTCGCAGAAGCCGCTGCTCGATGTTCTGAATGAAACCTACCCATGGTGTGCGGACTGGGAGCCGGAATTGCGAGAGCTGTTTCGTCACTACGTCGAGCGCAAGCAAAACATCCAGGCACTCGATTACGACGATTTGTTGCTGTACTGGAGCCATCTTGTCGCGGATGCAGAATTTGCAGTGGAGATTGGATCCTGGTTTGACCATGTGCTTGTCGACGAATATCAGGATACCAATCTGGTGCAAGCGCAAATACTAAGGGCGCTAAAGCCGGACGGCACAGGCGTCACGGTTGTTGGAGACGATGCGCAGTCGATTTACTCATTTCGGGCCGCAGAGGTGGAAAACATCCTCGGCTTCCCTGATCAGTTCATGCCAACAGCGCAAATTGTTTCACTGGAAGAAAATTATCGATCCAGCCAGTCGATTCTCGACTCGGCAAACTTCCTGATTGCCGAAAGTGAGCGGCAATATCGTAAGAACCTGTATTCCAACGGCAAGCATGGCGACAAGCCGCACTATGTCACCGTCGAAGACAGCGATGCCGAGGCTGAGTACGTTGTAGAGTCGATTCTCGAGAATCGTGAGATGGGCATGCAGCTCATGGATCAGGCCGTCTTGTTTCGTGGTTCGCATCACAGTGACAGGCTCGAGCTCGAACTTGTGCGGCGAAAAATCCCCTACGTGAAATATGGCGGTCTGAAGTTTCTCGAGGCCGGACACGTAAAAGACGTTCTATCCGTTCTTAAGTGGGCCGAGAATCCGAAAAATGAAGTGGCGGCTTTTCGGGTTCTGAAATTGCTGCCAGGTATGGGGCCGGCCTACGCGTCCCGCGGCTACGAATATCTGGCGCTCAATGAATTCAGTTTCTGCTCGCTGCGTGAATTTCGCCCACCGTCGGCAACCCGCAATGACTGGCAGGGTTTTTGCCAGTTAATGGAATCGTTGTCGGCGGCTGAGGCCAGCGATAGCGGCTGGCAAGCACAGTTCACTCAGGTTCGGCGGTGGTATCAGCCGCAGCTCGAACGTTTGTATGACGGTCTCGACACTCGTGAGGCGGATCTCGAGCAACTCGAGCAGATTTCCGGCCGCTATCCGACGCGTGAGCGATTCCTAACCGAATTGACACTTGATCCGCCAAGTGCGGCGGGCGATCTGGCCGGCGACCCTTTGCTGGACGAAGACTACCTGGTGTTGTCGACCGTGCACTCCGCCAAGGGGCAGGAGTGGGATGCTGTCTATATATTGAATGTTTCAGATGGCGTTTTTCCGTCGGAATTCGCGACAGGAAAACCCGAGATGATCGAAGAGGAGCGGCGCCTCCTGTACGTTGCGATGACACGCGCCAAACAATCGCTCGCTCTGATTGCACCGCTCAAATACCACGTCACTCAGCAACGTCGAGATGGTGACAAACATGTTTATGGTGCGCGCAGTCGTTTTCTCACGGATGGGATGTTGAAAACACTGGACGCTTGTTTTCATGGGCGTGCTGAGGCAGGTGTCGGGCGGCGAGCAGTTGTCTCTGGCAAACAGCTGGATGTGGCTACCAGGCTGCGCGAGATGTGGTAAAAAAATGGCGGTGACTGTGAGGTCACCGCCAAACATTACGAAACAAACAGCATAAGGGATTTAATTAGTCTGTTACGTGAATCTCGTCTTCAGCCGTAGCGTTGTTACATACCTCTGATGCCCGGCGGGACAGATTGGTTGCGATCAAAATGGAATAATGGCGTCGCATATTCCAAAAACAGGCTGTCAGGAGACCCCGTCAGGACAGGAATATGGCGTATGCGGGGTTGTCGTTCTCTTCCCAGTGCGGGTAACCGAGGTCAGACAAATGCGCTTCCAGTTCTGCAGTTTCCTCTTTGGGCACGTCTATGCCTGCGAGGATTCGGCCGTGATCCGAGCCATGGTTGCGGTAGTGGAACAAGCTGATATTCCAGTTGGTGCCTATCGCGTTCAGGAAATCGAGGAGCGCGCCCGGTCGTTCCGGGAATTCAAAGCGAAACAGACGTTCGTTGGCTATCCCGGTTGAGCGACCACCCACCATATGGCGTACATGCAGTTTCACCATTTCATTGTCGCTGAGATCCTCGACGGGATAAGCAGCATCTCTTAACTCGGCCAAAAGTTGATGGCGTTCTTCGAGGCCATGCTGCAGCTGAACGCCGACAAATATGTGCGCCTTGCTGGTGTCGCTGTAGCGGTAGTTGAATTCGGTAATGCCGCGACGCCCAATAATTTCGCAAAAGTTGCGAAAGCTGCCTGGCTCTTCCGGAATTTCGGCGGCGAGCAACATTTCTATTTGTTCACCAACAGCGGCGCGCTCGGCAATATGTCGAAGGCGATCGAAATTCATATTGGCACCGCAATTGATCGTGATGATCGACTGATTCTCGAGCTTGTTGTCAGCGATGTATTTCTTAACGCCGGCTACAGCGAGGCCACCGGCAGGCTCGACGATAGATCGTGTGTCCTCAAAGATGTCGCGAATGGCTGCGCAGATCTGGTCGGTATCGACGGTGATGACCTCATCCACGAATTGCTGGCATAGTCGAAATGTCTCATCGCCCACGCGTCGTACCGCGACGCCATCCGCAAAAATGCCAACGTGATCCAAGACAACCGGGTAGCCCGCCTGCAGCGAATCGCGCATCGCTGCCGAGTCGGCCGGTTCGACGCCGACAATACGAATTCCCGGATTCACAGACTTGATGTATGTGGCAATGCCAGCAATGAGACCTCCGCCGCCTATCGGAACAAAGATGGCATCGATATCCTCCTTGGCTTGCTTGAGAATTTCCACGGCAATCGTGCCCTGGCCGGCAATAACGTCCGGGTCGTCAAACGGATGAATGAAAACGAGGCCGAGTTGCCGTTCCAGTTCGCGCGCGCGTGCATAGGCATCGTCGTAGTTATCGCCGTGCAATACGACTTCACCAGCCAGCGAGCGTACGGCGTCTACCTTGATGGATGGCGTCGTGACGGGCATAACGATGACCGCTCGAACACCGCGGCGCTGAGCGGCGAGTGCTACGCCTTGCGCGTGATTGCCGGCAGAACTGCAGATGACGCCGTTGGCTAGCTCGTCATCTGATAACGAGGCGATTTTGGCGTAAGCACCGCGTAACTTGAACGAGAAGACCGGTTGCAAGTCCTCGCGCTTTAGCCAGATGCGGTTATTCAGACGAGCCGACAAATTTCGCGCGAAATCGAGCGGTGACTCGATGGCCACGTCATAGACCGGCGCATTTCGAATTCGCTCCTGATAGTTGATATCGCTCATCTGTCGCTCGTTATTGTCATGCAAGGTCGGTTATCGCACACCCGGCCGCCACTCGCAAAATTTCGCCAGGTAACCTGAAATCTGTGGCCACATCGCAAGTGAGTGCGTTGTCCAAGGTGACGTTGCATGGCTTTTGCTGCGCGACCCTCTCATAATCGGCACATGGACAAGTTGTTGATTACCAATGCCCGTCTGATCAACGAAGGCGAGACTCGTGATGCCGACGTGCTGATTAGCGGCGAAAGAATAGACAAGATCGCCAGCAGTATTACCGCGACAGACAATGTTGACGTTATCGATGCGCGAGGCTGTTACCTGATTCCCGGAATGATCGATGACCAGGTACATTTTCGCGAGCCGGGTTTGACCGCAAAAGGCGATCTCGCCACGGAATCGGCTGCCGCTGCGGCAGGCGGTATTACCAGTTTTATGGATATGCCGAACGTAAAACCGCTAACGACGACAAGTGAGGCGTTGGCGGACAAATATCGTATCGCTGAAAATCGTTGCACCCCCAACTATGGGTTTTACCTGGGCGGTACAAATACCAACATCGAGGAGATCAAACGGCTTCGCGTGGGAGAGGCGTGTGGCATCAAGCTCTTCATGGGAGCATCCACTGGCGATATGCTCGTAGATGATCCCGATACGCTCGAGCTGGTTTTCGAGCACGCGCCCGTAATGGTAACAACTCATTGCGAATATTCGCCAACGATTTGGGAAAACGAAGCGCGCGCCAAAGAAAAATATGGCGATGATGTGCCGATGGCGGAACATCCGGGCATTCGTTCGGCTGAAGCCTGTCTCGCCTCGTCCGAGATGGCCATTGATCTTGCGAGTCGCCACGACGCACTGTTACACATCCTGCATCTGACGACAGCTATTGAAATGGGGCAATTCTCGCCGGCGCATAGATCCGAGAAGCGAATAACGGCCGAGGTATGCGTGCACCACCTCTGGTTTGATGAGTCACGCTATGAAGAGCTTGGTACGCTTATCAAGTGCAATCCGGCAATCAAGACAGAAGCGGATCGACTGGCGTTGATTTCCGCACTCAATGAAGGTCGACTCGATATTATTGCGACGGATCACGCGCCGCATACGGCTAGCGAAAAAGACAACCCGTATTTCAAGGCGCCAGCCGGCCTGCCTCTTGTTCAGCACGCACTTCTGTCACTGTTTGATCTTGCAGCCGCAAACCAGATTAGTCTCGAGTTGCTGGTCGACAGAACCAGTCACGCTCCGGCCGACATATTTGGTGTTCGGGATCGTGGCTATGTGCGTGAGGGTTGGTTTGCCGACCTGGCGATCATCGACCCAAATACGCCTTACAAAGTCGCCCCGTCGAACGTGCTGTACAAATGCGGTTGGTCTCCTTTCGAAGGCCATGAGTTCAGTTCGACAATCGATACGACAATTGTCAACGGACAGATTGTTTTCCGTGATGGCGGGCTAACCGGCGCGGTGGCCGGGCAACGATTGGAGTTCACCCGCTCGCGATAGTGGGAAATTGTTTACTTTCCGACCGATCCCGCTATGCTAGCGCCGAATATGAGCCCGGATCGATTGCCAGGCAAAATGGGATTATCCTGCGCGTCTATTGAATGAAACCGACTGATACCAACAATCCCGACTACTTTCATAAAGTCGTTGATTGTCAGTGGGCCTGCCCAGCCCATACTGACGTGCCCCTCTACATCCGCATGATTGCGCAGGGTCGTTTCGGCGATGCGTACATAGAAAACCGCAAATCAAATGTCTTCCCGGGAATTTTGGGGCGCGTATGCGACCGTCCGTGCGAGCCAGCTTGCCGACGCGGCCGCGTTGAAGACCGTCCTGTCGCGATCTGCCGGCTAAAGCGTGTTGCTGCTGATCATCGTGATGACATCAGCGATCGCCTGCCAAAAGCAACGGAAAGCAACGGTAAGAAAGTTGCACTAATTGGCGCCGGCTGCGCGTCCCTTACCGTCGCCAATGATCTTGCGCCGCTGGGATATGAAGTTACGATTTTCGAAGCACTGAAAACCACTGGTGGGCTCATGCGGACCAACATCCCGCAATTTCGCTTGCCGCCCAAAGTGCTGGATGAGGAGATTGGCTACATTCTCGATATTGGCGTCGACTTGAAGCTCGACCATCCGGTCGACAGCATGAAAGATCTGCTCGACGAGGGATATGACGCTGTCTTCGTTGGTACGGGTGCGCCTCGGGGCAAGAATCTCGAGATTCCAGGGCGGTACGACTCGGAGAACATCCACATCGGTATCGATTGGCTGGAGTCGGTCGCGTTTGACCATATTGAAACGATCGGCAAGCGAGTCCTGATTATTGGTGTCGGCAATACGGCTATGGACTGCTGCCGCACATCAATGAGAATTGGCGCCGAAGACGTAAAAGTCATGGCACGCAAACCACGCGAATTTTTCAAGGCTTCCGCCTGGGAGCTGGAAGATGCGGAGGAAGAGCAGGTCGAGATTCTCGTCAATCATTCGCCTAGAGATTTCGTCATAGAAGATGGCAAGCTCGTCGGCATGACGTTCGAAATCATGGAATACGAGGTTGATGATGACGGACGCATTGATCGTGGCACGGTTGTTGGCGAAGAAGTAATTCCCTGCGATGACGTTATTCTGGCAATCGGCCAGGACAACGCATTTCCCTGGATCGAACGCGACATAGGTATCGAGTTCAACGACTGGGAGTGTCCGATTGTCAGTGAGGACACGATGATGTGTTCGCGTGATGGAGTGTTTTTCGGAGGTGACGCGGCATTCGGACCCAAGAATATTATCTGGGCAGTTGCTCATGGCCACGAGGCGGCCATTTCGATACACAAACATATTCAAGGCGATAGCCTGACAGACAGGTTGCCGCGCGGCGTTAATCTGTCGAGCCAGAAGATGGGCGTTCACGAATGGAGTTTCTCCAACGATTTCGATCCGACAGGCCGGCGCCTGATGCCACACGTCGACCTGAAAGAGCGCTTCAAGAAACTCGATATCGAAGTTGAGCTCGGGTTTACCGCGGAG
>CAYTNO010000009.1:0-12140 GCA_964439125.1 uncultured Woeseiaceae bacterium
CGCTTGTCATTCAGTGTGTACGTCGATCGTGAGTACGCGCCGTTGGAGCAACGCATTCAGGCCTATACGAAATACATGGAACAGGCCCCCGCGTATTTCGCGACCATGAAGGAAAATCTTCAACCGCCATTGCCGGCACCGTACGTCCAGATGGGTCATGCCATTTTGTCTGGCATGGTGGACTACCTGAACAACACGGTTCCAGGGTTGTTTGCGGCTGTGGAGGACGAGCAATTGCAGCGACAGTTTGCGGCGGCGAACAGCGCGGCTGCCGAAGCGGCCCAGCAGACAGTTAATTGGCTTGATGCTCTGCGAGTGACCGCGACTGATGACTTTGCATTAGGCGAGGAGACTTTCCTCAAGATGCTCAGCGCAACCCAGGGCGTCGACATTTCGCTCGAGGACCTCAAAGCGGCAGGGCAGAGTGATCTCGACCGCAATCTCAATTTGTTATACGAGGCTTGTGCGGAATATGCGCCCGGTGCGAGCACCGAAGATTGCATCGCAAAAGCACAAAGCAACAAGTCACCAGAAGGTGCTGTTGGCGGCGCCGAAAGACAATTGCCAATGTTGAAGAAGTTTGTGGAAGACAACGGCCTAGTCTCGATTCCGGGCACCGAAGATGCACTTGTCGATGAAGCACCGCCACATCGCCGCTTCAATTTCGCCTACATCAATATCCCGGGTCCCTTCGAGAAGGGTCTGCCATCGACGTATTACATTGCGCCACCGGATCCAACGTGGTCTGAGGAGGATCAACAGGCCTACGTTCCGGGTGAAGCTGATTTGCTGGCCGTTTCCGCACACGAGGTCTGGCCGGGACACTTCCTGCAGTACCTGCATTCAAACCGAACGGAGAACAACATCGGGCGTCATTTCGGCATGTACACGTTTAGCGAAGGCTGGGCTCACTACACCGAAGAGATGATGTGGGATGCGGGGCTCGGCGACGGTGATCCCGAAGTACATATCGGTCAGCTGATCAACGCGCTGATGCGAAACGTGCGTTACATGTCTGCGATCGGACTGCACACGGAAGGCATGACCATTGAGGAAAGCCAGGCGATGTTTCGGGAAAAGGCCTTCAAAGACATGGGCAACGCCAGCCAGCAGGCGTATCGCGGTACCTACGATCCGGGCTACCTCAATTATACGCTGGGCAAACTCATGATCAATAAGCTTCGTCAAGACTGGACCAACGGTCGCGGTGGGCGCGAGGCCTGGGGCAAGTACCACGATCAGTTCCTGAGTTACGGGCAGCCACCGATACCGCTGGTTCGAAAACAAATGCTCGGTGACGACTACGAAGGTGACGACTCGATTTTGTAGAAGCAGCTCGCGGCCACGGTCGTCGCGCTCTGGCGGCTACAAGTCGTTCTTTTTGAGCTTTGCGAGCTTGTTGCCAAATAGCGAGGTCAGGTAAAGGGCGTCGCGGGTTTCATACACGCCAGTCAGGAATGGAAATCGTGCGGCGGGATCCTGCAGGTTCATCAGGACTTCGCCGTCACCGTTTATCGCGATGACGTGTGATGAAGGTTTGGCTTTCGGCCTCACGAATGCTGGCAGTCGTTGTACGATTTTTCGGATAAGCGGTTGATCCGAAAATTGATCCAGGAAAGCGTTGCGTGGCGACACAAGCCCTATCCAGAAGCGGCCGTGCAAACCGTTGTTTATGTTGTCCGGGAATCCGGGCAGGTTGTCGATAAGCACTTCTGTCTCGCCTGATCGCGGCCCCTTTAGCCAGTGCCGTAAGATTCGGTACGAACCGGTCTCGGCGACCAGCAGAAAAGTCTGATCGGCGCTGACGGCAACACCATTGGCAAAGTTGAGGTCGTCGATGATGACGTGCGCGTCACCGGTATCAGGAGAGAATGCGATGACTTGTCCGCTGGCACCGTGTTCCATGATGTCGAGCAGGCTGCCCTCAAAAGTACCTTCGTACTGGCTCGCACCGAAGCGGGTGCTGGCTTCTGAAAAATAGACGGTTCCATCGCTCGCAATGGCAAGATCATCAGCGTAGACGAGAGGCACACCATCGACTTCGTCGAGTAGTGTCGTCACCAACCCGTCTGGCGACACTCGCTGGATGCCAGAGTAAGCGTTTGCCAGGATGAATGAGCCATCGCGGTCTGTTTCCAAGCCCAAAGGGCGTCCGCCCACCTGAGCAAATTCAGCAACATTGCCATAGCCGTCAATTTGCAGAAGGAAACCGTCCTTCGACGTTGCGTAGAGCCGCCCGTCATGGCCGGCGGTAACGTCCTCCGGGCCTTCATGAGTACCGAGGCCAATAGCGCGTGCCGGCCTTAGGCGATCGTTCAACTCGAATGGATCCACCAGCCCAAGATCCCTGGGAGCTTCCCAGGCGACCGGGGTGATGGGAACCGGCCATAACAAGAGGTATGCCAGTATGGCGGCCAGAATTGACGCGGCTGTTGCCAGGGCCTTTTTCATTGCCGTGCTCGCCTAGATATCGCTGCGGATCATCCTCAGGAACTCGGCTCGCGTTCGTGCATCTTTGCGAAATGTCCCAACCATCTGGCTGGTTACCATCGATACGCCATCCTTGTGAATGCCGCGTGTCGTCATGCACTGGTGCGTTGCTTCGATAACGATCCCGACACCTTTCGGGCGGAGTACATCCTCAATGCAATTGGCGATTTGTGCGGTCATCTTTTCCTGCACCTGAAAGCGTCGCGCGAATGCCTCGACGACGCGAGCCAATTTGCTGATGCCGACAACTTTGTTGTTCGGCAAATAGCCAACATGAGCCTTGCCAATGATCGGCGCCATGTGGTGCTCGCAATGCGACTCGAACGAGATATCGCGCAGAACGATCATCTCGTCATAGCCTTCGACTTCTTCAAAGGTACGCTTCAAATACTGTACCGGATCCTGCTTGTAGCCGCTAAACCAGTCCTCATATGCTTTTGCCACTCGCTTGGGCGTATCGAGAAGGCCTTCGCGGCGTGGGTCTTCGCCGGCCCACAGCAATAAAGTGTGTATGGCCTCTTCCGCTTTCTTGCGGCTTGGTTTGCGGGGTTTCGGTATCTTTGCTTGCTTGGTGGCCAATGGTTTGTCCTGGTTAGGCACGAGAATTACGAATACTACTGCATCGCGAGGCCTACCGGACAACTCACGCCGGTGCCACCGATACCGCAATAACCGTTCGGGTTCTTCGCCAGATATTGCTGGTGGTAATCCTCGGCATAGTAAAACGTGTCGAGCGGCTGCAGCTCGGTTGTTATGTCGGTGAAACCTGCGGCGCTGAGCTCATCCTGATAAGCGTTTAGTGAAAGCCGGGCTGTTGCCAGTTGAGAATCGTTGTACGTAAATATTGCAGAGCGATATTGGCTACCGGTGTCATTACCCTGGCGCATGCCTTGCGTTGGATCGTGGCTTTCCCAAAAGACGCGTAACAGTTCTTCATAACTGATAACTGCCGGGTCGAACACAACAAGAACAACTTCTGCATGGCCAGTGGCTCCGGCGCATACGAGTTTGTAGTCGGGCTCGGGGGTTGTTCCGCCGGCGTAACCGACAGCCGTCGTGAAGACGCCTGCCGTTTCCCAGAACCGACGCTCGGCGCCCCAGAAACAGCCGAGAGCAAACACCGCCTGCTCGAGATGATCATCGAACGGTCTTTCGATGGGATTGCCATTAACAAAATGCAACATTACAAGGCCTGGTAGCGTGCGCCGCGACGCGGACGTTCAATAATACCGTCGCTGCTGCGGAAGCGCACAGGAATCGACTGGGCGCCTGCCCAGCCTGCCTGACAATAAACAGCGAAATGAAGGTGCGGCATGGTCGTGTGTCCGGTATTGCCCGAATAGCCGATTTTCTGGCCCTGGGTGATGGTGTCGCCAACATCCACAACCGAACCACCTTTTCTCAGGTGATAATACTCGCCAGTCGTGCCGTCGCTGTGCCGGACTACGATGAAGTTGGCGTACTTGCCGCAGCCGTCGTCCCAGCAACCTCTATTGTGGGACTCCTCGACCTCGGCGACCACGCCGCCCCTGGCCGCATGTACCGGTGTGCCTACGTGCATATCGATATCAATGGCGAATTCTTCCAGTCCAGTATGGCTGAATCGCGATCCAAAACCTTGAAGAACCCGGTACGACTTATTGCTCGCATACGGCAGGCTGTAAAGGTGGTCGTCATCATGCACGGTGTTTGTGCAATTAGCCGCTGCAACGTCGGCGCTAATGATCAGCGTCGCGCCAAGCAGCGCTCGTCCTAGTAGGTTAACGATGCTCGATTCGCTGTGGCCAAGCATAGGTGATTGGCGTCAGCTGCCTTCGCCGTCTGACGTCGAAGAATCTTTGCGCAGTGCTTCCAGGTCAGACATTCGGTAGAAGAAAGTGTGGACGAACACCTGATCGCTCGAAGTAGCCGCTTTCGCCTCGAAGAACCGTGGCCTGAATATTCGCCTGCGGAGTTCGCGTTGTGCGGCTTTCTGAATCTCCAGGAACTCGGGAGGATCGGCCTCTAACAACTTGACGCCTGACGCGCGGCCACGGACAGAAATGTCGTAAATCAGCGATATAGAGCCCTGTAAGACGGGATCCCCGCTACTCGGCGCGGTCTCTGGACGTGCGTTGCCTATGTATTGGGGCAACGGTTCCATTTTCAGCACAACGTTTTTTTCCAGTTGTTCTTGGCGCGTATCGAGCCTCGCCTCATCCTCTGAAAGCAGATCCCAGATACCTAGATATGTCTGGGTTGCGCGCGGCGTATTGCCTATGTGCATGTAATGATCGCCGAGTGCGAGCGTCGCGATAGTTTGCATCTCCCAATTAGTATCTGGATGTTCAGCAGCAATCCGAACCGCCCGTTTGAAGTAAATCTCCCCGCCCGTTAACGTGGTTTCCCGAAAAGCCTGTACTCCGGACATATCTAAATAGGAAAATGACTTGCCAAGCAGGACAAGCGGCCGGATCAATTGCAATGCAGCTTTTCCGAAACTGGATTCATAAATTCGAATGACGCGCCGGTAGGTTGAACGCTCCTGGTTGATAAACCCAATTCGGTGCTGCCATTGAGCGCGCTTCATCAATGATGGGACAAGTTCCATCGAATCGTTCGCTATGTGCCGGATATTGAGCGCATAAATGGTGTCCTGAAGGTCATTGGCTTCCTCGTGCAAACCCATGCGCACGTTGACCTCTGTCAGTGAGTCTAATAACTCCACCTGCCCCGGATTATGCGGCCCGTCGTTGACGTGCGTGACGTGAACGGCTCTCTGCAGCGTACTGGATGCCAAGTCAGGCCGGCCACCCTCTAGTTGCGAGGCAGCGAGACCTTTTAACGGGTTGACGAGCTGGGAATTCAGGCGATCTTCGTTGTCTTCAATGATCTCGATAGCCGATTGAAAATTCTGCCCTGCGGCATCGTACTGTGCGGTGTAGTGTTGGACGATTGCCAGATTCGTCAGGGCTTTGGCCATCTCGGCAGATCGCGGCCCCTTGAGCCGAATAGCCATTTCTATAGCTCGCTTGGCCACTGAATCGGCTTCGTCATAGGCGTGATCGGCTACAAGCATTCTGACACGCTTAAATTCAGCATTGAGCAGATCCAGGGATATCTCGTAGGGATCTCGAATGGAGTCGGGCCCGACATTTTGCATATCGGCCTCAAGATCCTGCTCGGCGACAGGAACGTCTGTGCCTTCGGGATCCGGTGATTTGACCGCCAGATCATCGTCCGGCGCAGCCTGAGTGGCTGCTGCCAGACACAGTAATAGATACGCGATAGATTTTGGGTTCTTCATATTTCCACGGTCTTGTCGAGAGCCTCAGCGCCGGCTTTTCCCTGTGTGGCAGGGCAAGCAGACTAGATTTCAGACCCTATCAGACTCGATAAGTTCTGCGATCTGGTCGTCAGGAGCCGCCTGCTGACTATACCGCAAGTCGCGGCCGGGCTGTCGCAAGCCGGAGAGTATTAGTTGCAGAGTACTAGTTAAGGACGCGGTAACCTCTGCCGCGCATGCAGCGCTTGAAGACCTGCTGCTTCTCGCGATCAGCATCGAGCCCGGAAACTGTGCCTCCGTGTACTGCACCCCAGGCAGCCTGATCGTTCTGGTGATGGCCCGAAATCGCGCCGTAGATGGCACCGACCGCAGCGCCAGTCGCTGCTCCCTTAGCGGCGCCTTCGGCCACATTAATTTCATGGGTGTAAGCCTCACATTCGTTCCAATCGTCCACGAATTGCTCCTGGTCGACGCCCTTCATGTCGATGATTGGGTCGGGGTGAGCAGCGCAGCCCGAGAACAGGGCGCTGCAGCAAATGACGAGACCAAGATTGAAACCGCGCATGACGTTACCTACTGTGTTGGTTCATACTCTCATATAAGCATAACGCAACGATGTCGTTTTCGTTGACATCTTAAGTAATCCGATGGCCTCAAGCCCACAAAGTTCAATTGCTCGTGCGATCCTGTATGCGTTCGTGGCAAATTTCGGTATTGCGATTGCGAAATCATGGGCAGCCTGGCTTACGGGGTCCGGCAGCATGCTGGCAGAAGCGATTCACTCTTATGCGGATACAGGCAACCAGGTGCTGCTTTATCTGGGCCTCAAGCAATCGCAGCGCCCAGCAGATGAAGAACATCCACTCGGATACGGCAAGCTCAGCTATTTTTGGAGTTTTATTGTCGCGCTGCTGTTGTTCAGCATGGGCGGATTATTCTCGATCTACGAAGGCGCGCACAAGCTGAATCACCCCGAAGCGCTGTCGCAAGTCTGGGTGGCGATTACAGTGCTTGTTGTTGCGATTTTTCTCGAAGGTGCGTCGTTGCTGGGATGCCTGCGAGAGATTCAACGTGTGCGTGGCAAGCGGCCGTTTCGTGACTGGCTCAAACACACGCGAAACTCTGAGCTTGTGGTGGTGCTTGGCGAGGACATAGGAGCGCAGATTGGTCTGGTCTTCGCGCTCGGCTTCCTGATCGCGGCCGCCATAACCGGCAACCCGGTTTACGACGCCTTGGGTTCGATATGCATTGGCTTGGTTCTGATCGTAATCTCGCTATTTATCTCGTGGCGGATTCGTGCGCTGCTGGTTGGGCGTTCAGCAGACCCCGAAATTCAGCAACTGATTGACGAGATAATAAACACGCAAGATGGCATAGATTTCGTCTTCAATATCATTACGATTCAATTTGGTCCTGACACCATGCTCGCGGCAAAGATCAAAATGCGTGACGATATGACCATTGAAGCGGCGGTCGCGAGCATTAACTCCCTCGAGCAGGAACTCAAAGAACGGATTCCCAAGCTCAAGTGGTGTTTCATCGAGCCCGACGTCATTGACTGACGCCGGAGCCCAATGCGTGCTGCCATCTAGTCAGTAGTCGCCTTGTAAAGATGGACGTCCTGTTGCGGGAACGGGAATGAAATGCCTTCTTTATCGAATCGTTTCTTGATGGCCTCGGTCAGTTCGAACATAACTCCCCAGTAGTCTGCCGATTTTACCCACGGCCGAACCACGAAGTTAACGCTGCTGTCCGCAAGTGCAGATACTGCAATTGTGCAGGCTGGATCATCCAGAATACGATCATCGGCCGCGACAAGTTGCTCGAGTGTATTGCGCACTTTGTCCAGATCATCGTCGTAGCTGACACCGACAACCATGTCGACGCGTCGCTGATCATTGGCTGAGTAATTGGTAATGACGCTGTCCATGATCTGGCCGTTGGGAACGATCACTTTCTTATTGTCACCGGTCTTCAGGACAGTTGTCAGTATCTGCACTTCCTCCACGACACCGGATATCCCCGCGGCCTCGACAAAGTCGCCGACTTTGTAGGGGCGAAATAGAACGATTAGCACACCCGATGCGAAATTCGACAGGGATCCCTGCAACGCCAAACCGATGGCCAGGCCAGCCGCGCCAATTATTGCGATGAACGATGTTGTCTGAATGCCGAGTGCACTGATGGCCGCTATGATGACGAAAACGAGCAGCACCATTCGTACGAGGTTCCCGACAAAGGTCTGCAGGGTCACGTCGACATCCTGTGCCTGCATCATTTTCTTGAGGCCGCGCATCAGCAGGCCAACAACCATGCGACCGATATAGAAGATCGCAATCGCGGTCACCAGGTTGATTGCAAATTCAATGCCCGTCGTCTTGAGCATCGCAATGACTTCGTTCCAGTCAAAACCGAGGTCGGGGAGGTTCACATTTTCCATTATGTTTTCCTTAGGAGTTTTTTCTAATCTGTGTTCGTCGCCGCAACATGAGCCAATTGCCGGCAAGCGTCATCAGTACGCCCACCGCGGCGAGCATGGTCCATCGGTATCCCTCGACGAGTGTGGAGATCGCCAGGGCAACGACCGGAAATAATACCGAACTGTATGCGGCGCGCGCAGGGCCGATTCGGCGAATCAGGGCCAGGTAACATCCGAACGCAATCGCGGAGCCGAAAATCGCGAGGTAGGCAAGCGAGATGACGTAGCCTTTTTCAAACGAGAAATTGAACTCTCTACCCAAAAGTGCCGCAATCGCAAATGATAGCAACGAGGACCACGCCATGGCATGTGCATTAACCACGACAACAGGAAGCGCACGACGCGTATTGACGGTGGCGGTCATGTTCCCCAGGGAGGCGACAACGACCGCAGCAAGGATAAGGCCAATGCCAAGAACGGTTTCATCCGCCAGGCTGATCGAATCTATCTCCGGCCAGAAGATCAGTGCAATGCCAGTTAATCCCAGCCCACCTGCGAGCATTAATCGTCCATCGATAGGTGTTTTAAAAAACAGGCGCTCGAAGAGTGCGTTGCAGATGACGATGCCGCCGAAAACGACGGCAACCAGGCCAGATGATATGTGTGCGGTTCCGTAGTAAACGAGAATGTAATTCAGGCAA
Source organism: uncultured Woeseiaceae bacterium (assembly GCA_964439125.1). Classification (GTDB taxonomy): domain Bacteria; phylum Pseudomonadota; class Gammaproteobacteria; order Steroidobacterales; family Woeseiaceae; genus UBA1847. The sequence continues at coordinate 8,876 of CAYTNO010000009.1, forward strand.
AACAACAAGGTGCCTTGCAAGAATACGAACGGGTAGGAATTCGCCGGCAACCATAAACTTCGCCGGGTTATCGCCGCGTAGAGGTAAAGGGCTATGGCGCCAATGCCGAATCGATAAGCAATGGAGACCTCGTCGGCCACTACGCCTAATTGATAGGTTATTGCTATCCAGGTGGAGCCCCAGATCAGAACGACTGTTGCGTACAGGAAGAGAACTTGCATCGTGTTACTGGCCTGGTGTTCCCGTTGCGCCAGGCTGGAAGCGGAAGATCTTGTATGGCCCCTGCGACTTGATGTGTTCGTGAGGCTGCAAGATAACCTCGCCCAGCGCGCTATCGGCTATGTATAACCAGCCGTCAGGGCCGAAAGATAATGCGTCCGGCCAGCGAATATTCCGTGACTGCAGCAAGGTGCGGGGCTCGCGGTCATCGCCGACAATATGGATAGAGTTATGCTCAACATCTGTAACGTATAGCGTGCCGTTGGTATCGATACTTAGCCCGTCGCTAAGCGGTTTGTCTGCGTAGCGCTCAACGCTGGCCGCCAGCTGAGAATTTGGAATCTTGCTGTTGCGCAGTTCAGCAAGACTTACTCGATACAGGCTCGAACCACTAAGCGCGGCGAAATACAGCCACTCATCGCTCAAGCTAATGCCATCAACGCCTCCGCGAAGAGCAACGATTCCGCCACCGAAGGTCATCGTGCGGTCCGAATTCCGGATAATGTAATTCTCCGCGGAGACCGACGCGTGTCCTTCGAGTACCCGTCTTGCAGCGGTGGTTCCAATATCGTAGACAATTAGCGCTGGCTGCTTGCGCCAGAAACTGGCATCGGCAATGACGATGGTTTGTCCGTCCGCGCTGACCTGGATGTCCTGCAGGAACGATCCCAGCGGGGCGATGCTTTGGTCAAGTCGGTCGTCGTGGAGCAGCTTGCCGGTATCAAGGTCGAAGGCGAGCAGCCGCGCGTCGCGCAAACCGTGATTACCGTGATCGATAGTCCACAGGCGATTGTGACTATCAATCGCAATACCGAGAACGGTATCGAACAGGCTCGATTGCGATGCGCCATCGGGATACGGTACCGAAGCGCCGTCGACGAACTCGAGCAACTTATTGCCTTGCGGTCGAGACTCAGGATGGACCGTAAAAAACACCCGGCCGTTGGCGCTAACGGCGACATTACCGATGGGCTCGGGGTAGGCGAGTACCTCTTCGATAATGTTGTTGTTGAGTAGTGGCGCGGTCGAAATGTCCGGGTACAAGTCACCGCCGCCGTATCGCACCCGCACGACAGCCACCATGACCAGTGCTAACACTAATAAGAACAGCAGGACTTTTTTCATTTTTTTTACTGCTGTGACCCAGCAAGCTCACCCGACGCGAATACTACATCATTGAAGGCGAATTTCAGGAAAGAAAAGCAACAGTCCAGGCTGTGGCGACAATTAGTAGCGCCAGTGTTGCGCCTGCACGCTGCCAGCGCTTTTGCGTCAATTTGTCACGGACCAGGGTCAACAGCATTCCGCCGACGAACCCGCAAAGAAAACCCATCAGGTGCGCGCCAATATCAGTATTGGCATCGCCCGTTCCGGTGTACATCAACAGCGCAAAGCCACCAACGACAGGGCCGATTCGATAGGGCCAACGCTCTTGTGACATCAGCTTGGCACGCCAGACGAATCCGGCAACGATTCCGAGCGCTGCGAATACAGCCGTCGACGCACCGATAGAGCGATGCGCGGACTCCAGCAACAGGGTATTGAGTACGTTACCAGCTGCCGCGGCGAGCAGAATGGCCAGCCAGGCAACGCCCGAACCCAACAATCGACCGGCAAACAGGCCAAACAGCGCGCCAAAAACGATATTACCGACGATATGCCGCAGCCCTGAGTGCAGCGTCAGGGCCGTTATCGTTCTCCACCACTCGCCGTTGCGGATGAGAACGCCGTCGACACGTCCCGCACCGAGCCAGTCCTGCCCGAAAGAGGATGTGCCAGCGAGCCAGGCGAACGCGCAGACCACGACCACATAGCCGATGACGCCAGGAACCGGATTTTGGTAGTTAATAACGGCTTTCGGTGGCGCTTTCGCCGCTGGATTTTCCTCGTCATACAGCCCAATTTGTTGCGCGGCTTGCGCCGAGAACGCAGCTGGCACAATCAACACGCAAGACAAGGCATCTTCGACGATGTCATGGGGGATCTGCAGTGAGGCAAGCACGAGCGCCCGATCCGCACAGGCACGCCGGTTCCGGCTCTCAAATACCACTCTCATGTCGTCGGTCATATCTTGCGGTAAGCTTACCAGCCGTTCTTAGGCCAAGACAGGAGCTGTAATGAAAGCCAGCTTAGCGCTCGTTTTGCTTGTATTTGCCACTTCGAGCCACGAGGCACTCGGCGAGGTCATTGATTCCGGACCCAATGGTTTTTCGCTGGTAAATGAACTTACGATTGACGCGAGCAGAGCCGAGGTATGGCAGGCAGCGGTCGAGCACGTAGGGCAATGGTGGAGCAACGACCACACGATATCGGGGGATGCCGGCAACATGAGTATCGATGCCGTGCCGCAGGGCTGCTTTTGCGAGTCGATCGGTGACCACGCCGGCGTTGTGCATCTCACGGTCACATTCGTCAATCCGCAGGTCATTTTGCGCCTCACGGGCGGGCTCGGCCCGCTCGGGCTGATGGGCATTAATGGCAACATGACGTGGGAGTTCTTTGATGCTGGCGAAGCGACTCTTGTGCGGTTTTCCTACGTGGTTGGCGGCTATCGACCCGAGGGACTCGACGGTATCGCCGAACCGGTCGATTCCGTGATTAGCGAAGCGCTGACGCTACTCAAGGCCTATGTCGAGGCAGATACCTGATATCTGGCTTGATATGATGGCCGACTTCGCATAGCGTACGCGGCTCAGATTTTGAGGGACTACCAATGACGTTCGTTGTCACCGAATCCTGCATTAAGTGCAAACTCACCGATTGCGTAGAGGTTTGCCCGGTTGACTGTTTCCACGAGGGACCGAATTTTCTCGTGATCGACCCGGAAGAGTGCATCGACTGCACCCTCTGCGAACCCGAGTGTCCGGTCGAAGCGATTTTCTCTGAAGACGAGTTGCCCAAGGGCCAGGAGAAGTTCCTGAAGATCAACGAGGATCTGGCGGCGGAGTGGCCGGTTATCACAGAGATGAAAGATCCGCCCGAGGATGCGGATGAGTGGCGTGACGTTAAAGACAAGTTGGAGCTGCTGGAACGCTAGTTCGCGATA
>CAYTNO010000009.1:12240-16706 GCA_964439125.1 uncultured Woeseiaceae bacterium
GCGATAAATGCCAATAGCGCTTCGGCGAGTTCCTCGCCTTTATCTTCCTGTAAGAAATGACCGGCATTACGAATGGTGACGTGCTCGAGTCCTTGGGCGCCGGGTACGAGCTCCTGAAATGGCCTGAGCATTGGCCGAGTAATCGGGTCACGATTGCTGAAGGTCGTCAGAAACGGCTTTTCCCATTTTTTGAAAACATCCCAGGCGTGTCGATTCGCGTCGCTGGCGGGGTCATCTGGCGTGGTCGGCACGAGTTTAGGGAATGCGCGCGTGGCGGTTTTGTAGCGTGCCGACGGAAACGGTGCGTCGTAGGCAGCGATCACATTCTTGTCCAGGTCTGTCACCGTCGCTGACTGAATAATACGGCCAATTGGAAACCACGGGCTCCAACGCGCGAACGCCTGCCAAACCTTGAATACCCGCGGTGGTTCCTGATCTCCGGTAGGCAGGCCGCCGTTGCCAAGCGCGATGCGTGCGAAGCGCTCCTCGTTCTCGGCTGCAACGCGCAGGCCAATCAATGAGCCCCAGTCCTGGCAAAACAGCGTGATGTTGTGAAGGTCGAGCACCTCTATAAATTGTCGCATCCAGTCGACGTGGCCGGCGTAACTGTAGTCGCTCTGCGATGTTGGCTTGTCGGATTTGCCGAAGCCAATCAGATCCGGTGCGATGACTCGGTGTCCCGCGGCTGCGAGTGGCGGGATCATTTTTCGGTAGAGGTATGACCAGCTCGGTTCGCCGTGGAGCAGCAATACCGGATCAGCATCCTGCGGACCTTCGTCCACGTAGTGCATGCGCAGACCGTCGATATCGACGTAGTGCGGTGAAAAGTCGTAGCCAGGGAGGTTTTCGAATCGTGATTCTGGTGTCCGCAGGGATTTCATATGCCCGATTGCTTCTGTGAGTCGTCGTACATCTTGGTCAAAAACGAACGAATGGCTGGTTCGGCTTCTTCGCGCGTCATAAGTTTTTGCTTTTCGAGGACGATGGCCATGTCCTTGAGCGATCGTTTGCCGTCGATCAGCGACATGATGAAAGAGTAAATTTGCGTCGTCATGGCCTGGCTGCGAAACGATGGCGACAACGGCACGGGTTCTTTGCCGGTTACGATCCAGTCGGGCAGGGCACGATGACGCGCGGGTTGCTCGACGTCACGCTCTTTGTAGGTCGAAAATGTGAATACGCTTTCCTGCCGACCATGGCGGCTGGCCGGTGAGCACATATAGGGAATGCTGGCATTAGATACGTACGGGTCGCCGAAACCGTTCTCGGCAACGATTGCTTTGGTTTCCTCTGGACTGTAACAACGCGCACGATCCGGGCTCGAAAACGCGAGCGATCCAAAGTTGACCCAGCGGCCGTCTTTTTTCAATAACCCATTGATGCGAGCGGCAAGCACAGGCAGATCTTCGCTAATGATATCGATGAGCCAGGGCGTAACAACGGTGTCGAAAGACCGGGCAGCAAATGGTGGTCGCAGCGCGTCACCCAGCACAAGGCTAAACCCTTCGCGAGCGATCTCGGGAGCTGACAAGGTGCGCAGCACCGCATCATCTTCAAGCGATTTCGGCGCGATCGGAAACTCGTACATCTTGAGTGTATCGCCACGTGTTACGGACTGCGCGATGAGCAACAGCATCGGGTTGAAATCCATTGCAACAGTTGTCGTGCAGTCCATCTGCATGTGCAGGTCGTAAGCGAGTCGACCGGCGCCTGCGCCAAGTACCAGCACATTGCCCAGAGAGACATTTTCATGCAGTACCGCACGGATCTGTTTAAGAGATGCGGTATTTTCCTCGTCGCCCCAAGCCCAATCACGATGCACGTTTGCATAGTAAGTATTCAAAGCCTGGTCGGCGGGTAACCTGGTTCGAAGAGCCAGGTAGGTTTCGGCATTGCCGTGCAACGACTGCACGTCGACGGGTTGCAGCAATTTCTGCAGCGAGCGTTTATGCGAGTCCGTGGCTTTCTTGTAGCGTTCGATGCGCCGCCTGGTCAGCGGCCGTAGCTCCTTGTTATTGAGTTCCGTGTCGAGCCGGGCTGATTCGTGGCCGAGTTGTTGCAACGAGAAATGCAGGCGGCCACGCCATTCGCCCAGCGTTGCCTGTGGCTCGGCAAACATCCACGGGATGCCATCGATCGAAGGGAAGTCGATCTTGCAGGCGGAGCAACTGTAGTTGCCGTCGTTCTCGGTTAATGGAGTCTTGTCGCAGCGTGGACAGGCGAGCAACTCAAGTAGGTCGATGGACATTGCCGAAGTATAACCGCAAAAAAAGACCGGTCATGTGACCGGTCTTTTGCTCTGACAGAGCAGAATGAACTACGCAGGGTTGAGAATCGTACCGTTGACTATCGGCGTGAACGCCGTTAAGCGGTCCAGGTCGGAACCGAGACCGTTGTTCATGAATACATTGGCAAACGCGCCTTGCTCGCCATGCAGTGCCATATAGTTGAGAATGACTGTATTCACGAGCTGGTTGACGTTATTCGCTGCGGGCGTTGCGCCGCGTGCAACTGAGCCGCCCGCGTCCATGTAGCCGATTTGCTGGTGCACAGCCTGGATCTCAGGCGTTGCGCCAATAATGGTCGGTCTCCGCCCCGGGTTATAGACGAGGAAGAAGGAGCCAGCTGTGGAGGAGTTGTCACTCGCCCACTCGCCCTTGCCGCGGCCAGCTTCAGAGTTGTCGATCGCGCCATTCGATGACAGTGAGCCGTCACTGAAGACGTACATCATAAGCGGCACACCAATTTTAGCAGCATACTCCAGACAGGCGCCCATGCAGCGACCTGCACGTTCGTCCTTAACTTCACCTTCAGCCCGGGCACCACCGTGGTAGTCATAACCACCCATTTCGACAGTTCCTGCGCCGGCGAAGCCGTTGACAACGAGCTTCATGATTGATGCTGTTTTCTGGAACTCTCGGGAATCGCGGCCACTGTTGAAGAACTCATCTTCAGTAAAGATGCCGGTGCCTGGCGCGCCAGGCTGGTCTACGATCAATGGGTCCTTTGACGGATCGATGATCAAATCGCCGAAACGTTCGGCGATGTCTGCAGATTTGAGATACCCGCAGCGAACCATCTCTTTGACAACAGAATCTCGCGTGATTTCGGTCTGGACCTGATCCAGCTTCTTGTCAGTCAGGCGGTAAATAGATTCCATCACCGCCGTTGCATCGTCCTTCGACAGGATGCCAACAAGATCACCGGTATCAATCAAATTTACCACGTCGGCTGGGCGATCCACTTTGGTTGGGCGCAACTCGGGATCGTAGAGAGCCTGCGGCAACATCGAATTGCCGCCTGAGTCGGTATTCTCGGAGCCAGCCAGTGTCAGGATCTCTCCGTCGGCGCCGATCCCGCCGAGGCCGGCACGCGCGATTCCATACATCGGGTTATGTGGATTGTTGCTCGTATCATTGTCTGAGCGAGCCGGAATGACGGCGCCGTTAATGAACTGTTCGCTGCCGCTGCCTTTCAGACTGCCCAGAATGCCGCGACGGAATGCACTATCCAGATGGAAGCCCAGCCCGAGGTCGAAATTCTCGTACGGGAGCACCAAATCGGGATCGACAAGGCCTGGAATCATGTCTCCAGGCAACCCCATTTTTTCGTAGCCGGCTGTCGATAAAAAGTCGGTTTGTCCGCCTTCCTTTCCTACTAACACGTTCGAGCCGGCGATATTCGCGCCACCGGCGAGGTCGAAACAGATAAACGGGATCTTATTTGCCCCAGCACCGCCAACCTGGCAAGTGTTCACCATCGCGTCGAGATCAGGAGACAGCGCCATCGCGTCCCGAGGGTTAGAGAAAAGGCTCATCACGCCGGCACCGGACGTATACGCCGCTCCCGTCATGAAGCCCTGAGACACAAACTGGCGTCTCGTGACAGGACGCGGATGGTCGGCGTGATACTGCGGCGCATCCCAGTTGCGTGCATTACGTTTCTTAGCCATAACTGTGTTTCCTTTCTTTGTCCTGTCTCTCATTGAACCAAGGTTGCAGCGTTGCCGAGCATCGCTGCACAGACGCCTTTCGAAATTGCGCGGGTACTGCTTCCGCCATCAAGCAGGCGCTGAACCAGATTGTTCGGCCGGCCTCCCGCAGCAGAAAATCCTGCGAGTTCCGAGTAAACATCGGCGTACGCTGGTTGGCTCGAAAGCCCGGTGCCCATCACGTAGTCGATTAACGGCACGACAAACAGGTCACGATTAGTTGCGTTAAACGCGGTCGTTGCAGCTGCGTCGAAATTGAATCCCGGGAACATCTGGCCGCGAGTCGGATTCGGGTTGCCGTCTACGTTGACCAGTGCATCGCAGTACGCAATCGCGAGCTGTGCGATCGCAACCTGATGCGAAGACAAAAAGGTATCAATGTCTTCAATGGCCGGTAGCGACTGCCTGAGTTCCACGTACGTATCGTTGACGTTGCTAAAGTCTGTCCAATCAATGCCGAGCGCTTCCGAGTACG
>CAYTNO010000010.1:0-16626 GCA_964439125.1 uncultured Woeseiaceae bacterium
TAATCTGAGAGGGGACCTGCTATGGCCCGCGGAATTAACAAAGTCATCATCGTCGGCAACCTCGGGGGAGATCCCGAAACGCGCTACATGCCCAGCGGATCGGCGGTGACCAATTTAACAATAGCCACCAACGAAAGTTGGAAGGACAAGCAAACCGGCGAGCAAAAAGAGCGCACGGAGTGGCACAAGGTCGCTATGTTCAACCGTCTGGCGGAGATCGCCGCCGAGTACCTGCGCAAGGGCTCGCAGGTTTACATCGAAGGCAAGTTGCGTACGCGCAAGTGGCAGGACAAAGACGGCAACGACCGCTGGACGACCGAAGTCGTTGCTGACGAAATGCAGATGCTGGGTGGCCGCAGTGGCGGTGGTGGTGGCTCTGCGTCGATGAATCAGGATCCAGGTCCGGCAAGCGCGCCGGCAAAACCGGGACCCGATGACTTCGACGACGACATTCCTTTCTGAGCCAAGGCTCAGCTAATTTGGTTTTTTTCACGCGGGGCAAGCTCTTTATCGGTTTGCGCCGCGCTTTTATATGGGACATGAGAAAATGGGTGCGTTCAAAGAACCGCATGGCGGCGAGTTAAAGAATTTGTATTTACCGGCCGAGGAAGCCGAGGCCGAAAAGCAGGCCGCGCGCGAATACGCGTCATGGGATCTGACGGAACGGCAGCTTTGCGACATCGAGTTGCTGCTCAACGGCGCGTTTTCGCCGCTTGACGGGTTTCTCAACAAGAACGACTACGACTCCGTCGTCAAAACAATGCGCCTCAAGAGCGGCGTGCTTTGGCCGATACCGATTACTCTGGATGTCACCGAGGATTTCGCGAAAGACCTCAAGTCCGGCGACAAGCTCGCGCTGCGGGACCTCGAGGGAGTCATCCTCGCGACACTGGAAGTAGGTGATATCTGGACACCGGACATGGACGCCGAAGCCAAGGGCGTCTATGGCACGACGGATAGCAAGCATCCCGCCGTTAACTTCCTCAAGACCAGTAGCAATCCGGTGTACGTGGGTGGCAGCCTGAAGGGCGTCGATTTACCCACGCACTATGACTTCAAGCATCTTCGTGACGGACCCGGCGAGCTGCGCGCGCGTTTCCGCAAGCTGGGCTGGCGCAAGGTTGTGGCTTTCCAGACGCGCAACCCGATGCATCGAGCTCATCAGGAGCTCACGTTCAGGGCGTCCCGCGACGTTGAAGCAAACCTGTTGATTCACCCGGTTGTCGGCATGACCAAGCCGGGCGATGTCGATCATTTCACGCGCGTGCGTTGCTACGAACACTTGCTCGATCGTTATCCCGAGCAGACGACCATGTTGAGTCTGTTACCCCTCGCTATGCGCATGGGTGGACCGCGAGAGGCGCTGTGGCACGCGATCGTCCGTAAGAACTACGGTTGTACGCACATCATTATCGGTCGCGATCACGCAGGGCCTGGCCAGGACAGCAATGGCAACGACTTTTACGGTCCCTACGACGCGCAAGAGTTGCTGAAGGAACATGCGGAGGAGCTCGATATCTCCATGGTGCCGTTCCAACTCATGGTTTTCGCTGAGAACCGCGCCGAATACATCCCTGTCGATCAACAGACCGATGATGACAACGTGCTCAATATCTCGGGCACCGAGCTGCGCCGACGTTTGCAGGAAGGTCTTGATATTCCGGAGTGGTTTTCGTTTCCCGAGGTCGTCGAAGAGCTTCGCAAAACGCATCCGCCGCGCCACAAGCAGGGCTTTACCGTGTTCTTTACGGGTCTCAGCGGATCAGGTAAGTCGACGATTGCCAACGCACTCATGGTCAAGCTGATGGAGATGGGCGGGCGTCCGGTCAGCCTTCTCGACGGCGACATTGTTCGCAAGAATCTGTCCAGCGAACTCGGTTTCTCCAAGGAACACCGTGATCTGAACATTCGTCGAATAGGTTACGTGGCCAGCGAAATTACGAAGAATGGCGGTATCGCGATCTGCGCGCCGATCGCGCCGTACACAGCTACGCGACGATTTGTCCGGGAGTCGATCAACCCGTTGGGTGGCTTTGTTGAGATTCACGTATCGACGTCGGTCGAAGTGTGCGAACAACGTGATCGCAAGGGGCTGTACGCGCTGGCACGCGCGGGCAAGATCAAGGAGTTCACCGGGATTTCCGATCCTTACGAAGAGCCGGAGAACGCGGAGATGGTCATTGATACGGTCGAGATCACGCCGGACCTGGCCGCGCACCGCATTCTCGTCAAGCTGGAGGCGATGGGCTTCATCCGTTGAACAAGAAGTTATACATCAAGACCATGGGCTGCCAGATGAACGAGTACGACTCGGACAAAATGGCGGATGTCCTGCATGAGTCTCACGGCTACGAGCTCACAAGCAACCCGGACGAGGCCGATCTGCTGCTGGTTAACACCTGTTCAATTCGCGAGAAGGCGCAGGAAAAGGTGTTCTCCGAGTTGGGTCGTTGGCGGCCGCTCAAGGAAAAGCGCCCCGACGTCATGATCGGCGTCGGCGGTTGTGTGGCGAGTCAGGAAGGCGAGGGCATAAGCAAACGTGCCCCGTTCGTTGATGTTGTCTTCGGCCCGCAAACTTTGCACCGCCTGCCAGAGCTTATTGAGAAAGCACGTGACACTGGCAACTCGGTGGTCGACATTTCTTTTCCGGAAATCGAGAAATTCGATTCATTGCCTGAACCGCGGGCGGAAGGGCCGACCGCGTTCGTGTCGGTCATGGAGGGTTGCAGTAAGTACTGCAGCTTCTGCGTCGTCCCATATACGCGCGGCGAGGAAATAAGCCGACCATTTGACGACGTCATTACGGAGGTCGTCAGTCTTGCTGCCCAGGGCGTTAGCGAGATCAATCTTCTCGGACAAAACGTCAATGCGTACCGCGGCCCGATGCACGACGGCCAGATTGCGGACCTGGCGACGCTCATTTACTACGTGGCGGCGGTCGAAGGTGTCGAGCGCATCCGCTTTACGACATCGCATCCGCTCGAGTTCACCGATAGCCTCATTCAGGCATACGCTGAGGTGCCGAAACTCGCTAACTACCTGCATCTGCCGGTACAGCACGGTTCCGATCGTGTGCTGGCACGCATGAAACGCGGCCATACGATTCTTGAGTACAAGCAGAAAATTCGTAAGCTCAGGGAAGTGCGCCCCGATATCTCTTTGTCGTCGGATTTTATCGTCGGCTTCCCCGGTGAAACCGATGATGATTTCGAAAAACTGATGAACCTCATTGCTGAAATCGGTTTTGACCAGTCATTTAGCTTTATTTACAGCCCGAGGCCGGGCACGCCCGCGGCGAGTCTCGAAGACGACACGCCGATGGACGTCAAGAAACAACGGCTGAAGATTTTGCAGGAGCGCATTAATCAGCAGGCGTTCGAAATCAGCAAAGGCATGGTTGGAACAACGCAACGGATACTTGTCGAAAAGACCTCGAAAAAAGACGACAAGCAACTGGCCGGTAAAACCGAAAACATGCGCTGGGTAAATTTTGACGCCGACTCTTCGTACATTGGGCAATTCGTTGACGTAGTCATTACCGAGGCATTGCCCAATTCGCTACGTGGGCGGATCGTCAGCCAATAAGAGAATCATGGGCAAATTGAAAAGTAGCAGCGCTCAGATGAATGTCTTTGAACGCTACCTGACGATCTGGGTGGCGCTGTGCATTGGTGGCGGAATTCTGCTCGGAAAATTTGCACCGGAGGTCGCGCGCTCACTCGATGCCATGGCGATTACAGTTAACGGCGCCCCGGTGGTTTCGATTCCGATCGCCCTGTGCCTGTTTTTCATGATGTACCCGATCATGGTCAAAATTGACTTCCACGAGGTGGTGAGCGCGGGAAAGGCGGTGCGCCCCGTTGGTCTGACGCTTTTCATCAACTGGTGCGTAAAGCCGTTTACGATGTATGCGATTGCGAGCTATTTTCTTGGCACGCTTTTTCTCGCGTTTATCGGGCCCGATGCTGTTGACCTGATCAAGATGCCGTTGGGTGAGAGCCTGGTGGTTGGTGATTCCTACGGTGCAGGTCGAGTCGTCCTGGTCGATGGCATCAAATTGCTCGAGGTGCCGCTGTGGCGAAGCTATCTCGCCGGTTGCATTCTCCTTGGCATCGCGCCTTGTACCGCCATGGTTCTCGTGTGGGGCTATCTCTCCAAAGGCAATGATGGCCATACGCTTGTTATGGTGGCCATCAACTCGCTGACCATGCTTGTCCTGTTTGGATTCCTGGGCGGTTTTTTGCTGGGCGTCGGCAAGCTACCGGTCCCGTGGGAGGCATTATTACTCTCTATCGGCATTTACGTTGCGTTACCCCTGATAGCGGGCTACGTATCACGAAAATGGATTATCGCCGCCAAAGGTGAGCGTTGGTTCAAGGATGTCTTCCTGCACTTTCTTACACCGGTTACGATATCTGCGCTGCTAATAACGCTAATTCTTCTGTTTTCGTTTAAAGGCGAAACAATCGTGCAGAATCCTCTGACGATTTTGTGGATTGCGGTGCCATTGTTCGTACAGACTGTATTCATTTTTGCATTAGGTTATGCACTGTCCAAGATGCTGGGTCTCAGTTACGAAAACGCAGCGCCAACAGCCATGATCGGCGCGTCGAATCACTTCGAAGTGGCCATAGCGACAGCGGCAATGTTGTATGGCCTGTCATCCGGTGCTGCTCTGGCAACCGTGGTGGGTGTGTTGATCGAAGTGCCGTTGATGCTAATGCTGGTGAGGTTCTGCCTGCGCACGCAACACTGGTTTTCCCGTTGACCAGGTTTCTTGATCCTGCCCATGTGCGATCTGGCGCTTCCCAAGTCACGCACATCGCGGTAGTCTTTTACGTACTTTGAATGCTGTCCAGATATCTCGAGACATCGTCCTCGAGCCCGCCGATAATAACCGCCTGGCTAATCTGTGCGGTCAGTTCGATGAAAACCTTCGGCATATTGAACGCCGGCTCGATGTAGAAATCGCAAGCCGTGGCAACCATTTTCGCGTTACGGGTCAACCCGGTGCTGCGCAGATGGGCGGCCATGTGCTGCAGTCCCTGTTCCAAATGACCGATAGTGAACGTATTGATGCTGAGCGTGTGCACATGCTCTTGCAGGAGTCTGTGATGAATGATGGTGAGTCCGCGTCTGTGGAGTCCGATAGTGATGTGGCTGGCGCAGAAGATGTTTCGATTCAGACACCAGAAAAGCTGATACGTTCGCGCGGTGCAAACCAGGCTGCGTACATGAAAAGTATCGACGAGCATGACCTCGCGTTTGGTATCGGCCCGGCCGGAACGGGAAAAACCTACCTTGCGATGGCCAGTGCGATTGATGCGCTCGAGAGTGAAAGTGTGCGGCGTATTGTTCTCGTGCGCCCTGCAGTAGAAGCTGGCGAGCGCCTCGGTTTTCTTCCCGGCGACATGTCGCAGAAAGTTGACCCATACTTACGCCCAATGTATGACGCCCTGTACGACATGATGGGCGCGGAACAGGTTACGAGGCTCATCGAGAAAAATGTCATTGAGATCGCACCGCTTGCTTTTATGCGAGGCCGCTCGCTCAACGAGTCGTTTGTCATTCTTGATGAGGCGCAGAACTCCAGCGTTGAACAAATGAAAATGTTCCTCACGCGTATCGGTTTTGGTTCGAGTGCGGTCGTAACTGGTGACATTACGCAGATCGATCTGCCGGATCGACAAGAGTCAGGTCTCAAAGATGCAATGAGAATACTCGAAGGCGTGTCCGGCATCGCATTCACTATGTTCACGCCAAAAGACGTCGTGCGCCATCCGTTAGTGCAACGAATTGTCGAAGCGTACGAATCCGACGACGAATGAGTTCAGTGCCTACGGTTGATGTGCAGGTTGCCTGCGACGACGAAGTCCCGGCGGAACCTGATATTCAGAAGTGGGTGTCAGCTGCGCTCGGGCAGTCCGGCCGAGCGGTGGATGGTCCTTGCGAGATCGCGGTACGAATTGTCGATGCCGAGGAAATCCAAACGCTGAATGAGCTGTACCGAAAGCAAGACGGTGCGACCAACGTCTTGTCATTTCCGGGCGGCGAGATGGCCGGGTTACCGGACGACGCGACTCGAATGCTTGGAGACATAGTCATTTGCGCATCGGTGGTTGCTCGTGAAGCGGCGGAGCAGGACAAAGCGCTGGCGGATCACTGGGCACATATGCTGGTGCACGGCACGTTGCACTTACTCGGATTTGACCACAACACCGATACTGAGGCCGCCGAGATGGAGGCGCTGGAAACGTCGATTCTCGCGACCGGGCTTGTAACGGATCCGTATCAGAGGTCTTAGCCACAAGCTGATACAATGGACAGAATTTACTACGGAATGCCAAAACAGGTTCGATGAACGACAAACCGCCAAGTACCAGCGGCACAGGCAGCACCGGTTTGATTGCGCGTTTGAAACGGGCGGTCAAAGGTGATCCCTGGAGCCGAGAAGAAATACAAGACCTGATCCAGCAAACCGAGATTGATCTCGATGCCGAAGAGAAAAGTATGCTCACCGGCGTGCTTGAGGTCTCCGAAACGCAAGTTCGCGACGTCATGATTCCTCGCTCGCAAATGGTCGTTATCGACATCGAGCAGGACTTCGACGAAATACTCGCTGTCATTATTCAATCCGGCCATTCTCGTTTTCCCGTCATCGGCGAGGATCGCGATGAAGTGCTCGGTGTACTGCTGGCGAAAGATCTGCTGCGTTACTTTCACAGTGAAGACGCCAAAGACGTGCCGCTGAGAAAACTGTTGCGCCCGGCGTCTGTCATACCTGAGTCAAAACGTCTCAATGCGCTGCTCAAGGAGTTTCGTGCCAGCCACAACCACATGGCCATCGTTGTCGATGAGTACGGTGGTGTTGCGGGGTTGCTGACTATTGAAGACGTCCTTGAAGAGATCGTCGGCGAAATCGATGACGAACACGACCCGGAAGAAGTTACGTTCATTCGTCCTGATGGTGATCGCAATGGCAAGCCGAGTTTTGCTGTCCGCGCCTTGACGCGCATCGAAGACTTCAATGAGTACTTTGAGTGTGAGCTTGCCGACGACGAGTACGACACTATTGGGGGTCTCGTACTGCACGAGCTCGGCCGCCTGCCTCGCCGCGGCGAGACGCTCGAGTTTGGCGGCTTCAATTACAAGGTCGTGGTAGTGGACAAACGCCGAATCGATGCGCTGCAGGTCCAACGGATCAACTGACGCGTGTCGCGTAATTCTTCGATATTGTTGCTGCCGGCTGACCGACCGAAGCTAAGTCAGCTCATATTTTTCCTGCTTGGCTGCCTGGCTACAACCACTTTCGCACCGTTTGGATGGTACCTGCTGGCACCGATACTCTTGCTGCCGCTGCTGTTTGTCTGCCTGACGCTATCGCCGCGCGATGCTGCAAAACACGGCTTCTGGTTTGGTGTTGGGCTGTTCCTGACAGGAACCTATTGGATCTACATTTCAGTGGTGGTGTTTGGCGAGGCACCTGTGGCGATAGCTCTGTTCCTGATGCTAGGCCTTGTGCTGCTTCAGTCCTCGTTCATGGGTTTGACTGGCTGGCTCATCAGTCGTCTTGCAAGCGGTGAGCCGTGGCTGTTGCTGCTCGTAGCACCGGCCGCCTGGGTGGCCGTCGAGTGGCTACGCGGTTGGTTTCTCACTGGTTTTCCCTGGTTAGGGTTGGGCTACGGCCATATCGATTCGCCGCTGGCCGGTTGGGCGCCGGTCGTCGGCGTTTACGGCGTCTCGGCGTTTCTTGTATTGAGTACGACCGCGGTACTGGTGGCATTGCTCACACGAAATCGCCAGCAGTGGATTGCGCTTGCCATCGTCGTGTTGCCCTGGTTGGTGGGAGGTGCTCTAAAATCGGTGCAATGGACACAGCCAGCCGGTGCAGCTTTTGCGAGCACGCTCGTTCAGGGCGGTATTTCTCAGGATCAAAAATGGCTCGATGAGCAGCTCCTGCCAACGCTCGACTTCTACCGCAAAGAAACGCAGCGTGTTCCGAACAGCGCTATTGTCGTGTGGCCCGAAGTTGCAGTCCCATCGGTGACTGACAAGGTCGAGGGTTACATCGCCACACTCGAGGCCGACAGCCGGCGCAGCGGCCAGTCTATAGCGTTTGGCATACTCGAGCGTGTGTACGAACGGTCGGGTGAAGCCAAAATCTATAACAGCGTCGTATTGCTTGATGGCGAAAGTCGCCAGATCTATCGCAAACGCCACCTCGTGCCGTTTGGTGAGTATTTTCCGGTGCCGGCGCAGGTACGCGAATGGATGCGCATGTTGAGTTTGCCGCACCGCGACTTGTCGGCCGGAGCTGACGTACAACCCCTGCTGGTCGCTGGCAACGGCGTTGAGCTTGCGGTGGCGATTTGCTACGAGGATGCCTACGGCGCCGAGCAACTGTACGCGCTGCCCGAGGCATCACTATTAATTAACGTTAGCAATGACGCGTGGTTTGGGGACTCAATTGCGCCACATCAACACCTGCAGATCGCGAGAATGCGCGCATTGGAGGTTGGGCGTTACGCAATCAGGGCAACGAACACAGGTATCAGCGCGTTTATTGACCCTCGCGGCAAGGTTATTAAATCCGGGCCTCAGTTCAAACCTGCAACCCTGACGGCGACAGTAGAACCCCGTAAGGGCATGACTCCCTTTGCCAGCACCGGCAACAAGCCCGTCATCGGGCTTTGCCTGCTCATCATTGCCGCTTTCTGGCTGCGCACCCGCTCTTCTTGATGTAGGCTTGCGGCTTCTTTCATTAGCAACAATCAAGCCATCAATGAGTACCGCTTATCACCCCGAAACAGTCGAATTAGGCGCGCAGGAATACTGGGCGAAATCACGCTGTTTTGAAGTCGGTGAAGACACCGAAAAAGAAAAATTCTATTGCCTGACGATGTTTCCGTACCCAAGCGGAAAGCTGCATATGGGGCACGTGCGCGTCTTTACCATTTCGGATGTCATCGCGCGCTACCAGCGCATGCAGGGCAAACACGTGCTGCAACCGATGGGTTGGGACGCGTTCGGCATGCCGGCCGAGAATGCCGCCATCAAACGCGGCGTCGCTCCGGCAAAGTGGACCTACGAAAACATTGCCGATATGCGTGTTCAGTTCGACAGGCTGGGCTATGCCTATGACTGGTCACGCGAGGTCACGACTTGTCGTCCTGAGTACTATCGCTGGGAGCAGTGGCTGTTTACACGGATGTTCAAGAAAGGACTTGTGTATCGAAAAAATTCGATCGTCAACTGGGATCCGGTAGACCAGACCGTACTCGCGAACGAACAGGTTATCGACGGTCGCGGCTGGCGCTCAGATGCGTTGGTCGAGCGTCGCGAGATTCCACAGTGGTTTATGAAGATCACGGCATATGCCGACGAGCTGCTCGACGAACTCGACCGTATGCCGGGTTGGCCCGATTCGGTCAAGACAATGCAGAAGAACTGGATAGGCCGTTCACAAGGCGTCGAACTAACATTCGATGTTGCAGGCGATAATGAGCCGCTGACGGTTTTCACGACCCGACCGGATACGCTGCTCGGCGTCACATATATGGCGGTTGCTGCCGAGCACCCGCTTGCGGAAAAAGCCGCAGCGAATAATCCAGATGTTGCCGCCTTCATAGAGGAATGCAAAAAAACTGACGCCGCCGAAGCAACGATGGAGACGATGGAGAAGAAAGGCATGCCATTGGGCATCTCGGCGATCCATCCGATCACAGGCGACGAGGTACCGTTGTGGGTCGCCAACTTCGTGCTGATGAGCTATGGAACAGGCGCGGTAATGGCTGTGCCAGGGCACGATGAGCGTGACTGGGAGTTTGCGAAGAAACACGGCGTGCCGATCAAGCAGGTTATCGCGCCCGCCGATGGCAGCGATATTGATATCGAGGAAGCTGTTTTCACCGAAAAAGGCGTGCTCGTTAACTCCGGTGAGTACGACGGTCTCGACTATGACGATGCCTGTGAGGCGATCGCTGACTTCTTCGAGAAAACTGGTCGCGGACGACGTGCAACAAACTACCGCCTGCGTGATTGGGGAGTGTCGCGGCAACGCTACTGGGGAACGCCTATTCCGATTATCTATTGTGATGATTGTGACGCGGTGCCGGTTCCTGAAGATCAGCTTCCGGTCATATTGCCTGAGGACGTCGAAGTTTCAGGAAAGGGTTCACCGCTAAAAGACATGCCCGAATTCGTCAACGTTAGCTGTCCGCAGTGCGGCAAAGACGCGCGGCGTGAGACGGACACATTTGATACGTTTGTCGAGTCGTCCTGGTACTTCGCCCGATATGCCTGCCCCGACAACGACGAGGTCATGCTGGATGAACGTGCGGCCTACTGGACACCGGTCGATCAATACACGGGCGGTATCGAACATGCGATCCTGCACTTGCTGTATTCCCGCTTCTTTCAGCGCGTCATGCGCGACGAAGGTTTAACCGATATTTCGGAGCCGTTCACGAACCTCCTGACACAAGGCATGGTTCTCAAAGACGGCGCGAAGATGTCGAAGAACAAGGGCAATACGGTCGACCCTCAGGAACTCATCGAGAAATTTGGTGCCGATACGGTGCGCCTGTTCATGATGTTCGCAGCACCCCCCGAGCAGGCGCTGGAATGGTCGGATGACGGCGTGCAGGGCAGCTTTCGTTTTCTCAAGCGCTTCTGGAACGCGGTGCAGAGTCACACAGACGGCGGGCCTGTAGCCGATATCGATGTTGCTGCGCTTAACGCTGCGCAGAAGGATTTGCGACGCAAGACTCACCAGACGATCGCCAAGATCAGTGATGACATTGGACGTCGCTACACCTTTAACACGGCGATCGCGGCCTCAATGGAGTTGCTCAACTCCATCAACCGCTTTGACGACGAATCCGATGCTGGGCGTTCTGTGAAGCATGAAGGATTGGAGGCGGTCGTGCTGTTACTGTCGCCGATCGTGCCGCACATAAGCCACGCTCTTTGGGCGGCACTTGGCCACGAAACGGCTTTAATCGATGTGCCGTGGCCAAGCGTGGATGAAACTGCGCTCGCTGAAGATCTCATCGAAGTCGTCGTGCAGGTCAACGGTAAACTGCGCGGCCGTATCTCAGTCGCTGTCGATGCGGATAAAGACACACTCGCTGCTGCAGCAATGGCAGACGAAAACGTGCAGCGTTTCATCGATGGCAAGGAGATTCGCAAGACAATCGTTGTCCCGGGCCGCCTGGTGAACATCGTTGTTTAGGTTTCTCGCAGTTATCGGGCTCGCCATGCTGCCTGGTTGTGGCTTTCAGTTGCAAGGTGCGCTGACGATGCCTGCGGAGATGCAACGTACTTACCTTGATCCGGTCGACAAGCACAGCCTGTTCCATCGTGAATTGCGATTACAATTGCAGGCGGCTGGTGTGGAGTTGGTCGACACGCCTGACAACTCGACCGCTATTTTGTCGATTCGTATCGACGAGACGGATCAACGAGTGCTGTCGGTTTCAGGCCGCAACGTGCCGACCGAATATGAGGTCTATTACACGGTCGAGTACTCGCTGGCGAGCGGTGAAAAAGTCCTGCTCTCGCCCCAGGACATCACGCTGACCCGTGATTACACCTACGACACTACCAAGGTGCTCGGTAAGTCTCGAGAGGAAGCGATGCTGCGTGAGGCTGTGGTGGAAGATCTCGTGCGAATCGTGCTCAAGCAAATTTCTTCGTTGTAAAAGTCTGTCTGCGAAAATCAAAAACGTACTCGTTGTCGCTGATCTGCCGCCGGCGAGGCTGGAGAGACTGCTGGCGAAGTACGACCTGACACTTCATCTGCAGCCCGGCGACAAGTCGATCACCGGAAGTTTCTGGGGCGACGAGGAAGCGGGCATCGTCGGTCGTAACGTTTACGTGCGTAGCGATACGCCCATTCACTCGCTGCTGCATGAGACCTGCCACACTATTTGTATGACGCAGGAGCGCCGTGATCAGCTCGACCGCGATGCAGGTGGCGATGACCTCGAAGAAGCAGCGGTGTGCTATCTGCAAATCGTGCTTGCCGATGAAATCGATGGAGTTGGCCGCAATCGGCTCATGTCTGACATGGATGCCTGGGGATACAGTTTTCGCCTCGGGAGCACGCAGCTGTGGTTCGAGGGTGATGCCGAGGATGCGCGTAAGTGGTTGATCGACAAACGGTTGCTTTCGAAGAGCGGCACGCCGCTGTTCAGGTTGCGCGTCTGACCTGTTATATAGTGACGTATGGTTTGGCCACGCTACATTTTGTACTTCGTTGCGGTCACATTAGTGACATGGATGTTGACGCAACTTGAGATCGCCTTTCCCGGCAGCCTCAAGCTATACGTTGTCGTTGGAGACGAAATCCCGATTGGGACCAGCGAATATTCTCCGATCGAGATCATTCAGCCATTGATCCTCGGTATCTGCGGTCTGCTACTGGCCTGGGTCGCGCAATATTGTCCGTCGCAGCGACCCATCGCGTTTCCTTTCGGTGGCCTCGCGCTGGCATTTCTAATCCGCGAGTGTGATTACATTCTCGATTTCTACCTGATTGAAAACCTCTGGCAGGTGCTGATCGCCGTCGCGCTCGCGTTCGTAATTGCCTATACCTACCGCGTGCGACGTCGCATCAAGATTGCCTGGGCGCGAATCTGGCCATCACCGGGCCTGGCGCTTTGGTTTGCTGGCGCCGTGATTGTATTTTCATTCGTGCCTCTTGTCGGCCAGGAGTCATTGTGGATGTCGCTGCTGGGTGATGACTATCAGCCCATCGCCAAACTCGCGGTCGAGGAATTCTCTGAGCTGATTGGCTACGTCCTGTGGCTAATCGGGACCATCGAATATACGTACCAGGCTCGTGCGATCGCGTACCGCAAACCACTTCCGGCCGCGCAACGCTTGCGTAAGAAACGCCGCCACGATCGGGAAGGGCGGTACTAAAACAGCCAGAGGCGGTCAGAGGATCGTCGGATTTGGCGCGTCGCCGTAAACTTCTTCGGGGTCGAAGACCTTTTCAGATTCCGTCCACTCGAGATCGATTTTGCCACCGGATTGCTCTTTTTCGAACGCCTCGCCAACCGGAACGCGCCGGTAGAAACAGCTGCGATAGCCAACATGGCAACTCGCGCCGCCGGAGACATCGACGCGCAACCAGATACAATCCTGATCGTCGTCGACGAGCAGTTCCCGCACTTTCTGCACCAACCCGCTCGTCGCGCCCTTGTGCCAAAGGACCTGGCGGCTGCGGCTGAAGTAATGTGCTTCACCTGTCTTGATGGTCAGGCTTAACGCCTCGGCATTCATGTAGCCCTGCATCAGCAGCTCGCCCGACTCCGCGTCCGTTGTGACCGCGGCAATCAGACCGCGATCGTCAAACTTGGGCGCCAGATCGCTGCCTTCTTCGACCTGCTCAATCGATTCGCGGGCTTGAAAATGGACCGTAACGGCAGACATTGGTAATTCCTCAGGAAATCTTGGCAACGGGCGGCAGAATACAAGGCGTAGCAGCGCGCGGCAATGTTGCTATCATTCGCAACCATGACTATTCAAGTACACGACACACGCAAGGGTCGCAAAGTCCCATTTGAACCTCTCAACGACGGCGAGGTGACGATGTATCTCTGTGGGCCAACGGTTTACAACTACGCCCACATTGGTAACGCGCGACCCGCTGTGGTCTTCGATCTCCTCGCTCGCGTGCTCAGGCGCAGTTACAAGCTGACGTTTGCTCGCAACATCACCGATATCGACGACAAGATAAACGCGGCGTCGATCGAATCCGGCAAGCCTATCGAGGAGATTACGGCCAGGTACATCAAGGCCTACAACGATGACATGGGTGCTATAGGCGTCCAGCGCCCGGATATCGAGCCGCGCGCGACGCAGCACGTTGCCGAAATGATCAGCATGATCGGCGACCTGGTCGACAAGGGTTTCGCTTACGAAGCCGAAGGACACGTGTTGTTCGACGTGGCTAGCCATAAGGGTTATGGCGAACTGTCCAAGCGGGATCTTCGCGAAATGATCGCAGGCTCGCGGGTCGAAGTCGCGCCCTACAAGCGGGCTGCTCAGGACTTCGTTCTGTGGAAACCATCGACGCCGGAGTTACCGGGCTGGGATTCTCCGTGGGGACGAGGCCGGCCGGGGTGGCATATTGAGTGTTCGGCGATGGCGGCAAAGCATCTCGGGCGCACGATCGATATTCATGGCGGTGGGCTTGATCTCGTTTTTCCACATCACGAGAACGAACTCGCTCAGAGCTGCTGCGCGCACGACGGCGATGATTTCGCGCGCTATTGGGTGCACAACGGTTTTCTGTCGATGGATCACGAGAAGATGTCGAAGTCGCTCGGCAACGTCGTACTCGTGCATGAACTGATTAAGACAGTACCCGGTGAAGTTATTCGCCTGGCACTGTTGAGCGCTCACTACCGGCAACCGCTCGACTGGTCGACGGAAACGCTCAAGTCGGCCAAACGACAGCTCGACAGGTTGTACGGGGCCATTCGCGGCATTGATGTCAGCGATGAGGCGCGCGCAAAAGCAGAAGTGCCGGAAGCACTCGTCGCTGCGCTCGAGGACGACCTCAACTCACCAAAAGCGATGTCGGAATTCTTCGGCCTGGCCAAAACGTTAAACAAGACCACAGATCCTGACCAAAGGCAGCAACTCGCAGCTGCGATGCTTGCTGCGGGCGATTTGATGGGCTTCCTGCAAACAGATCCGGAAGCCTGGTTTGCGGGTCATGTTGAGGGCGAACTCACAGCTGACGATATCGAGGCCTTGATAGCAAAAAGAACCGAGGCACGAGCCGCCAGGGATTTCGCGGTCGCAGATGCCGTTCGGGATCAACTGACTGAGGCAGGCATCCAGATAGAAGATGGAGCTGGTGGCACGACCTGGAGGCGAATTGACTAACGAAGTTCAAGCCGCGCAGGATGAGTTGATCGAGGAGTTTCGGTTTTTCGACGACTGGATGGATCGCTATCAGTACCTGATCGACATGGGTCGGCGTCTGCCTGAATTCCCGAAAGCCGAGCAAACAGACGCGAACAAAATTCGCGGTTGCCAGTCGCAAGTCTGGTTCATTGCCAGCGAGAAGGACGGCAGGCTTTATTTCCAGGCGATTTCGGACGCAGCGATCGTGTCCGGGCTCATTGCACTGTTGCTGCGAATTTACAGTGGCAGACTCCCGCAGGATATCCTCGATACGCCACCGACTTTCGTGACCGCACTGGAATTTGAGCAGCATCTGAGTGCGACGCGCAGCAACGGTTTGTCATCGATGCTCAGTGCTATTCGCACATTCGCCACTGAGGCGTTGCAGTCCGCGTAATGTTCAGCGCACTGGGACAGCTACTTGCCTGGCCTCTGCTCGCACTCGTCTGGTTGTATCGCTACACCATTTCGCCGTTTCTCGGTAACAATTGCCGCTACGACCCGAGCTGCTCGGCTTATGCTATCGAGTCGTTGCGCAAACACGGCGCCTTTCGTGGCAGCTGGCTGGCTGCGAAACGGATCGCGCGTTGCCACCCGTGGGGCGGGTCTGGCTATGACCCGGTGCCGGGCGACGAAGATGAACGCAATGAAGACTAGTGACCTTGCTCGCGCATTGGCCTTGCCGCTGACACAGCTCCCGGTGCTGTTTGCGATGCTGATGTTTTTCGGTTTCCTTGAACTTGCGTTTGTCTTGGGTGTTCTCGGCCTGTTCCTCGCTTTTCTGTTTGTGCCTGCGACGCTCCGTTATTTGATGCAAATCCTCGACGCGCAGTTGCGCGGTCAGGATCCTGCTCCACCGGACATCGACCTGTTCCTGTGGTCTGGCAGCGCCTGGAGTATTTTTCCCGCTGTCCATCTCATATTGCTGATCTACGCAACTTATATTCTCGGTAGCCGATTTGGCGTCGTCGGTCTACTGACTGTATTTATCGTTTTCGCGGCTGTGTTGCCGGCCTCGCTCGCAGTATTGGCGATCACGCGCTCACCGCTCGAGAGCCTCAACCCCAAAGCCATCGGCGGGCTTATTCGCCGATGTGGGCCTACCTACTGGATAGCACCTTCGTTTCTGCTAGTCACGTTGGTCAGTTCGTGGCTTATCAGTGCTACGAGCTTGCCGGATTTGGCCCAGGAGCTCGTCAACTTCTTTTTCATCTTCGCGTGTTACGCGGTGGTTGGCGCCACCGTTCGGCCGCAGCAGTTGCACAAAGAAGTGGACATACCGGAGCCTTTGGTGCCGGATGAAGATCAGATCGATGCGAGCCTTTCCAAAGAGCGAACTGCGATTCTCAATCATGCCTATGGATTTACCAGTCGCGGTAATCGCGATGGTGGTTTCAAACACCTGTACGGTCACCTTGAGGGGGACCCCGAGCCCGATACGGCTTGGCGATGGTTCTTTGAGCAGATGTTGCGCTGGGAGATTCAGGAGCCGGCGTTGCTATTCGGGCAGCAATATCTTAGCCGCCTGCTAAACGACGGGGACTACTTAGCGGCCGTCAAACTGATGATGCGGTGCCGCTTGATCAACGAGGCATTCAAGCCATTACCTGAGGACAGGGAGCGGGCGCTGGCTGCTGCGGAACATTGTCAGAACGACGAGTTAATTTCCATCTTACGATGAATCGCAGGCTGCCTGTGCAC
>CAYTNO010000011.1:0-15624 GCA_964439125.1 uncultured Woeseiaceae bacterium
TGCCTGAATGGTTCGTCGCGTTGAGTTTCTTGATAAGAAGATAGCCGCGTATCAACGGGTGAATGCCGGTCTTTTCGTCACCGACAAACAGTGATCCGGTTGATGGCACTCGCCGGCGCGACGCAAGGATATCGCTGAGATGAACTGTCAACGCATTGTGCTTGATGCCATCGCGTTCAAAAAAACCGTCCGCACCAGCCCTAAGAGCGGCCCCTTCGTCTTCAACACTGCCAAAATAAACGGTCGCCGGAAAATTCGGTGTCTTGCAAAACTGTTTCAGTATCGGCAAAGCGTCCCGGTCACCGGTTTGGTCACCAAGCAAGACAATGTCATTGCCCGCACCGGAGAACTCGTCGGGCAAATAGCCTGCTTCGACCGGGTCGTACGCGGTGATGATGGCCTCAGGCCAATGCGTTGTAACGTGGTGCATCAACAGGCTGCGGAATTCCGCCTGCCCATCAACGATCATGATCTTGATACTCATTGAGTCTTACCGCAGGCGGGCAACAACCTACATACCGACAGCGGCATCCGTGCGATCGCTGGCCACCGTAAGCCCTTCGCGATTTGCTTCGCGACGCTGCTTTTCGCCGTCGTTTCTACGCCTTTCGATCTCATGCAGGTACTCGTCGGTCACGTCCCCTGTCACATATTCGCCGGAGAAGCAGGAAGTATCAAATTCGGTTATTGATGAATTGTCATGCCGTACCGAACGGATAAGGCCGTGCAGATCCTGATAAATCAGTCGGTCGGCGCCGATGGCCTTCTCAATTTCCGCAATCGAGCGCCCATTCGCGATGAGTTCTTTGGCGGCTGGCATGTCGATACCGTAAACATTGGGGTAGCGCACTGGCGGTGCAGCCGATGCGAAGTAGACGCGGCGAGCACCCGCTTCGCGCGCGAGCTTGATGATCTGCCGCGATGTCGTACCGCGCACAATAGAGTCGTCCACCAGAAGTACATTCTTGTTTCGAAACTCGAGATCGATCGCATTGAGCTTGTGGCGTACCGACTTCGCCCGCTCTTCCTGACCCGGCATTATGAAGGTGCGACCTATGTATCGATTCTTGATGAAACCCTCGCGATACTTGACACCCAGATGATTCGCAACCTGGACAGCCGATGTACGGCTCGTGCTCGGAATGGGTATTACGACATCGATGTCGTGGTCTGGAAAATCACGAATAATCTTGCCCGCCAGTTGCTCGCCCATGCGCAGCCGAGCTTTGTACACCGATAAATTATCCAGAATCGAATCCGGTCGCGCGAAATAAACGAACTCGAAGATGCATGGCGTGTGCCGAATCTCTTCTCGACTTGCACGACTGTGCAATGTGCCTGCATTTTCGATGAAAACGGTTTCGCCCGGTTGTACGTCACGCAGTCGTTCGAATTGCAGCACGTCCAGCGCTACGCTCTCGGACGCGACCATGTAATCGCTGCCCTCGTCGGTTTTGCGCTCGCCCAACACGAGCGGCCGAATTCCGTGGGGGTCGCGAAATGCCACGACACCGATACCGATTATCAAGGCAACAACAGCGTAGCCACCGGTGCAGCGTTGATGAACGGCCTCAACCGCATCGAAAATCTGCTCGGGCGTCGGCCGACCACTCGCCCGACGCTGCAACTCGTGCGCAAACACATTGAGCAGCACTTCGGAGTCGGAACTCGTGCTCAGGTGACGGCGATCTTCTTTCGTCAGCAGCTCGGCAAGCTCATCATAGTTGGTCAGGTTGCCGTTGTGGCCCAGGCAGATACCGTAAGGCGAATTGACATAGAACGGCTGTGCTTCAGACGCGCGCGAGCCGCCGGCCGTTGGGTAACGAATGTGGCCGATGCCGACATTGCCGGTCAGGCGCAACATGTCACGCTGGCGAAACACGTCTCGAACCAGGCCGTTTGCCTTGCGCTGGCACAAGCCGTCTTCGCCCCAGGTCACGATACCCGCGGCATCCTGGCCGCGATGTTGCAACACGGTCAGCGCGTCGTAAATGCTCTGGTTGACGGGCGAGTGACTAACGATTCCAACGAGGCCGCACATAGTCTCTAGGTCCTTTCGATTTTCAGTTGCTCAGTGAGAACATCGATATCCAGCATCTCATCCGACTCGCTGGGCGTCAGCATTTCGAAACCTTTTGGTCCCATGACCTTTATCCACTCGGCGACGACCTCCAGCCGGGGAATCAGTTTCGAGTCCTGCCACCATTGGTCCAGGTCAAACTCGGCAAACTGCCCGCCAATAACGACCAACGCAGCCAGCAAAACTCCGCGCACTGCGCCGAATATTGCGCCGAAGAATCGATCCACACCGCTCATCACTGACATGCTTACGAGTTTCGAGACACCCCATCCCAAAAGCCCGCCAATAAACAGAACGACGACGAACACCAGGAATCGGCCGAACCACATCTGCGATGCCTCAGAGCTGATCCAGCCTTCGGATATATTTCCGGCCTGCGGCCCGAAGTACAGCGCCGCCCAGATCGCAACGAGCAACGCTGCAAATGATATGGCCTCTTTGACGAATCCACGCATGATACCCACGACCACAGAGATGAAAATTGCAACAGCGATTAAAATGTCGATGATCGGCATCGTAGATGTCGGTTGCTCGGGCGTGATCGGGTGGTTGGCTTGAGATTCTAACAGATTATGGGTGTGGTACGACCTGACCTTTTTGGCCGGCTTTTTGCAGGCGTGCGGCCATCGCCTCCGCACTTTCGCGATCTTTTTGTGGTCCGATTCGTACACGGTGCAACTGCCCGGAGCCCGTTGAAAGTTGGCTCAGAAATGCCGCAAATCCTTGTTTGCGTAAATCTGCTGCGAGCCGCTCCGCGTTTTCCTGATCGCTGAAGCTGCCAAGCTGCACCGCCCACATACCAGTGCTCGACGCAGTCGCTGCAGGTTTTTCGGCTGCCAGCTTCGCTGGTTCCGGTTCTGGATCTGGCTTTACTGTTTCTGGCTCGGCCTGTTTTGTAACCGGTTCCGGTGGCGGCTCTTGCTTTTGTTTTTGTGCGGGTGCACTGCCCGTAGCGACCGGTACCGGGTCTTTTCGATCCAGATCCAGCACCACCGTTTGCGACTTTTGCTCCGCCTGGCCAGGCAGCGGCACGCGTTCACTGACGATCTCATCACCGCCCGGCGTACCGTCGAGAAACACCGGCACAAGCAATACGACGACCAGGACAAGTACAGCCGCGCCAATAATGCGTTCTTTCAATGCTCGTTCCATCATAATTAGGGTCGCGAGTATAGCTCAGAGAGGACAGGACCGACGAGATAGAAAGAGCCCGTCACCAAAATTTGATCAGCAGGCGATGCCAGCAACCGCGCCTGCTGCAATGAGTGATTCAGAGACTCCGCCGCCAGACATGCCGAGCCGGAGAGATTGGCGACCTGCCGGGCAAGCTCGCCAGACTCGATGGCTCGCGGACTGTCTGCCGTCACGGCAATCCAGTGATCCACGTGGCCAACAAGAGGGCTGACGATTCCGCTAACGTCTTTGTCATCGAGCACGCCAATAATTGCCACAGTTTGACCATCGATCGGCTCCGCCCCGAGTGCCGTCGCCAACGCTGCGGCAGCTGCTGCGTTGTGGGCGACATCCAGCAGGTATCGATGTTTACCCTCGATGCGCTGCATGCGCCCGGCAAGACGCAAGCCCGACAATGCGTCGTTAACCTTATCCACATGAAGTAAATCGCTGCGTCCTGCCGCTTTGAGCATCGCGAGGACTGCCGCAGCATTCTCCAGCTGATGATCTCCGGGCAGTGCGGGTCTTTTCAGGTTCTCAAGTTGCTGCTGCGAATCACTCCACGTCCAGCCCTCGCTGCCCTGCAACCAGTCGTAGTCACGGCCGGCCACAAGCAGGCGCGCCCGCGTCGCTTTCGCTCGTTCAGCGATTGTTCGCGGCATCTTCCTCGAGCCAAATACGACAGGCTTGCCCCTGCGCATAATCCCGGCCTTTTCCACCGCTATCGACTCTGTGTCCTCACCCAGCCAGTCACAATGATCCAGCGAGATATTGGTGATGATCCCCGCGTCAGGCTCAATGGCGTTGACAGCATCGAGCCGTCCACCCATGCCAACTTCGAGAATCGCAGTATCTACATTCGCATCAGCAAACACGACCATTGCGGCTAGCGTGCCGTACTCAAAGTACGTGAGCGGCACGCTGCCTCGCAGTGCCTCAATACGTTCGAATGCCGCAACGATTTGTTCATCGCTTGCCTCACGACCATTAATGCGAATACGTTCGTTGTAGCGGATCATATGCGGTGAGGTGTAGCTGCCGACGCACGCCTCGTCGTGCAGCAACAGGGCTTCGAGCATCGCAACACAGGAGCCCTTGCCATTGGTGCCTGCTACGTGAAACACGTTCTTCGGCCGCTGCAGCGCAAGTCGTTCGAGGACCTGGTTCACGCGATCGAGACCGAGATCGATCTCACGAGGTGACAGTGTCTCGAGTCGGGCCAGCCAGTCGGGCAAGGGCAAAGTGGCCGAGCTCATCAGCGGCATTACTTCTCGACAGGGGGCGGGCGGTGTTCGAACTTCGCCAGTAGATCAGCAACCTGGATACGCATTTGACGACGATCCACGATCATGTCGATCGCGCCGTGATCCAGAAGGAACTCGCTGCGCTGAAAACCTTCAGGCAGCTTCTGCCCAACTGTTTGCTCGATGACGCGGGGGCCAGCAAAGCCGATTAATGCATTGGGCTCACCGATATTTACATCGCCGAGCATGGCCAGACTAGCCGATACGCCACCGGTCGTCGGATCAGTAAGAACCGATATATACGGCACACCTTTAGCTCCGAGTCGCGCCAGAGCAGCCGACGTCTTAGCCATCTGCAAAAGGGAGAACAGTGCCTCCTGCATGCGGGCACCGCCGCTGGCGGCGAATGAAATGAGCGGCATGTTGTTGTCAGCAGCGTGGTGTGCTGCACGCGCGAAACGCTCGCCCACAACAGAGCCCATGGAACCACCCATAAAGCCGAATTCGAATGCGCAGGCGACAACCGGCCGGCCAAGCAAGGCACCTGTCACAGATACGAGAGCATCTTTTTCACCGGTTTTCTTTTGCGCAATTGTAACTCGATCGCGGTAACGCTTACTGTCGCGAAATTTTAGAGGATCCTGCGGTTCGAGCCCCGCTGACAGCTCTTCTTGTGAGTCCAGGTCGAGGAAAAACTGGAGCCGTTGGCGAGCACCAATACGCATGTGATGATCGCACTTCGGGCAGACGTGCAGATTACGTTCCAGTTCATTGCGATACAGTTGCGCGTCGCATTTCTGGCACTTGATCCAGACACCCTCAGGTACGGAGCGCGTACGATTCTCGGTGCTGATGCGCGAGGGCATTAATTTTTCGAACCAACTCATAAGCGCATCTTATCTCAAATTTGCGTTCGGGTCGGCTGGCAAATCGAACTCGTCAGGATAGGCGACCGATACCAGGGTCAGGCCATGTGGTGGCGCGGCGATACCGCCCTTTTTTCGGTCTCGGCTCTGCAGTATTGCGGCCGCCCAACCGGGCGACTCATCACCCCGCCCTATCGTCACCAACGTGCCAGCGATGTTGCGCACCATATGCTGCAGAAACGCATTTGCCGTCACCTCGAGCTCTATCCAGGGGCCGCTTCGGGTGAGAGACAAGTGCGAAATCTTTCGCACCGCCGTCGATGCCTGACAAGCGGCGGCTCGAAACCCCGAAAAGTCGTGTTCGCCGAGCAGAAACTTCGCGGCCTCCTGCATTGGCCCGATGTCCAGAGGGTCGTATACCCACCAGGCGCGATTGCGATGCAGCGCCGAGCGTTCGAAGCGATTCAGGATCAGGTAACGGTAGCTACGAGCGACGGCGGCAAATCGCGCGTGGAAGTTGTCACTTACGGGCTGAGCCCAGGTGACATTGACATCGTCAGGAAGGTTACTGTTCGCACCAAGCAACCATCCTCGGCTGCTGCGCTCGCTGTTCGTGTCGAAATGCACGACCTGACCCGAAGCGTGCACACCGGTGTCCGTTCGACCGGCGCAGATAATCTCGATAGGTTCGTCCGCAACTTTGCTTAGCGCCTGCTCGACACGCTCTTGCACGCCGTCACCGGTACGCTGGCGTTGCCAGCCGTTGTATGCCGTCCCGTCGTACTCGATGCCAAGCGCGATTCGCATGCAGAATTAACGGCCGCCGAGCTCCCGGCGGCCTGGGCGTTCTTAGCTCGGTAAGGAGTCGAGGAGTTGCTGGGCTTGCTGCCGCTGACCTTCGTCACCTTCGTCAAGAACTTCCTCGAGGATTGAACGAGCACCGCCTGGATCACCCATGTCGACATAGGCACGAGCCAGATCGAGCTTGGTACCGACCTCAGTCATCGTACGCGCATCGTGCAGGTCTTCGCTCATATCTTCGGGGCCTAAGGACAACGTTTCAGCTGCTTCTCCCTGCGCAATTTCCGGGCGTGGTTGCTCCACCGTTGCATCGTCACGTGCTTGCTCAATCGTATCGCCTGCGAGTTCACTGACCTTAAGAGCTGCTGTTAGATCATCAAGATCGA
This sequence comes from uncultured Woeseiaceae bacterium, assembly GCA_964439125.1. Taxonomy (GTDB): domain Bacteria; phylum Pseudomonadota; class Gammaproteobacteria; order Steroidobacterales; family Woeseiaceae; genus UBA1847. The sequence continues at coordinate 6,551 of CAYTNO010000011.1, forward strand.
GATCAACATCGGTACTCGCAACAGCTGGTATTTCGCCAGTTTCATCGAGATTCACGTTGGTCGTGAAGGCGTCCTTGGGCAGCGCCTCGGTCTTGGCAAAATCGAAGTCGCCCTCACCTTCATCGTCATCGAGGCTCGCGAGCAGCGTCGCTGCGTCATCGGCCAGTTCTCCAGGTGTATCATCGCCGTAACCAGGGGAAAGCATCGTTGCGTCGTCGTCAGAGAGGTTTTCACCCGCGTCGGCTGCCGTTTCGACCGCGAAATCCTCGCTAAGTACCTGCGTAACACCGGTTGCATCGAGCAGGGCCTCGTCCAGCGCCCTATTGAAACCGGTTGAATCGACGAGCGTCTCATTGATGCCGGTGTCATCCGCACCTGGCGCTTGCTGTACACCTGTCGCGTTCGGATCGATTTCGGGGTTCTTTCCGGTGACTTCAGCCAGGTCGTCGAGTGCCCGGTTGATACCCGTGTCTGAAAGGGCCGGGTTCTCGCCAGTAGCATCGAGATCATCGAACGACGCCAGCTCGGTCTCGGCCAGGCCATCGAGATCCAGACCCAGATCGTCGAGATTAATCTCGGCGGTTTGATCAGAGGCCTGACCAACGCTTTCCACTGTGTCGTCTATTTTGCCTGCCAATGAAGGCAGCTCCGCAGTGCCGCTAAGTACGTCGAATTGCTGCTCGATAGTGGGCGTTTCCACGGTCGAGTCCGGAGACGGCATTTCGGCCGTTTCCTCAACTGAAGGCATTTCCGCTGTCAGGTCGAAGTCCGGCGCTTCAACAGCCGAGCTTTCGACGGTTGCTTCTTCCTCAGCAACAACTTCGGTTGCGTCATCGTCTAACAGGAAATCCATGCCAGCATCTTCCGCGGGCGCAGATTCGGTGTCGGCCGAGCCAAGATCAACGATATCGCTCAACCCGGAATCGTCGATGAATTCCATATCGAGCGCGCCGGTCTCATCAGATTCTGCGTCAAAGGACAGGTCGACTGCCTTCGTCGCACCAGCCGCGCTGGCTCCCGCAAAGAGTTTGTCGTCTCCTGCTATCTGCTGCCCCATGATGACGATCTTGTCCCAGTCGGCACTTTCTCCACTGCCAACGGCGGCATTGAGACGACCCGCGGCATCAACAAAAGCATCGCGGTTGCCCCAGACAAAGTAGATTTCGCAGAGCTTCGTCAGCAGATCCTGATTTTGCGGCTCGATCTCCAGCGCACCGTTGACCAGATCGGCAGCCTGGTCGTAAAGACCGTAGGCCATATGAAAATCGGCCTCGGCAATCGGGTCGGACTGATCAAGGTTGATCGCCGTTTCACTACTAAACGTATCTTCGAGCGAATCGAACGAGCCTGTCGGGTCTTTCGCCTCTATCGGCACCACCGGCTCGACCGGCTCGACCGGCTCGACCGGTGCTTCTACGAAGTCTGGCACCGGCACGTCCATAGTGTCATCGTCGAGGGGTCGGATACCGGACTCCTGCTCGACAACCATAATCGACTCTTCATCGCGAACAGGTGCGCGCAAGGTTGCCGTCGCAGCACCTGCCTCGGCACCCATTTCATCTGAATCGAGCGACCGCCATGCATCCGGTTCGTCGTCATCATCACGTCCGCGACGCATGAACCAGAAGAGCAAACCGCCAACGACCACGATGGCGCCTATGATTATTGCCCAGATGCTTGTCAGCGCCGCCATTGCCTTTTCGACGAGACTCGGCTCCGAACGCGTCGGCTGACGGATAATATCGCTGCTCGTCGCATCTGCAGCCGCAGCGTCTGCGTCGTCTGCAACGTCATCAGCCGCAACATCGTCTGTCGGTGTATCAGCATCGACAAACGGGCCGGCATCGTCAGCAGCACCCGCGTCATCAACAACCGTGTCGTCGACGGGGGGCTCATAAACTTCACCACGAATACGTGCAAGCTCGTCGCGCAATGCCGCAAGTTCGTTGTCCCGAATTTCGATCAGAGACTGTTGTTGCGGCACATCGGCTGACTCGAGCTCGCCAATGCGTTGCTCAATCTCGTCTTCTCGGGTCAACGGCTCATCGTAAGTGGTATCGCTATCAGCGCCGTAGGTGTCGCCCGAATAATCGTCATCGGGCGGAACAAGGGTCAGGTTGGGACGAGATGTTGTATCGGCAACAGCTGTTGCGGTTGCGCCACCACTCCATACCGCATGCTGGCGCTGCGCTTCTGCCAGAGCTTCGCCGCGGTTAATGCGAATAATTTCGTCTGCGCTTGGGATACGCAGCGACGCACCCGCTTTCAGGACATTGATGTTGCCGCCAAACGCAGCAGGGTTCGCCTCGAAAATCGCCAGCATCGTCTGGTTCATTGTCAGGCGACCATCGGGCCGTACCCGTGACGCTATGCCCCACAGTGTTTCGCTGCGGGCCACGGTGTAATCGCCGCCGGTCGTCGTGTCATACGGCGATGCATCGCGAACCGGTCGTGGTTCTTGTTGCGGTTCTTGTTGCGGTTCTTGTCGCGACCGAGCGGGAGCGGGAGCTGCCTGCCGCGTCGGAGCTGGTTGTGGAGTAGCGCGCTCCGGCGTGGGTGCCGGGCGTCTAATCTGGCCACTATCCGCCGGTGTGGCGCGACTCGGAGCCTGCACTGCTGGTGCTATTTCGGCTGCCGGTGGTGCAAACGTCGGTGGGTCCAGCAGTACGGTGTACTCACGCAATAGCCTGCCGCGTGACCACGTCGCCTCGACAAGGAAGGTCAGGAATGGTTCGGCCATAGGCGTGGCAGAACGAATCTCTACAACGTTACCGTCGGCACGCCCAGTTCGCACGATTTGAAACAGGATATCTTGCAGATAGAACGGGCGGTCAAGGCCATACCGTTCGAATGTATCAGCCGACGCCATGGCAATCTTGAGATTGTCGAGTTCGTCAGGAGTGGCCGACAGCAATTCAATTTCTGCACGCAACGGCTCGTTGAGTGCAGACTGCAGTCGAATATCTCCCAGGCCCAGTGCCCAGACATGGCTCGACATCAGGATGACAAGCGCAAGCGAAATTCGAGACAATCGTCGCGACATAGTTTTTATCTCCGGATCCCCGTAAAACCCCGAAAACGGCACCCTTCAGGGGCCACATCATGGCTGGCAGACCGCTTTAACATATGGTGTTGAACTATAGCTTATAAATGGTTTTTCGCCAATATTTCAGCAATTTGGACGCTATTTAGAGCCGCGCCCTTACGTATGTTATCCGAGACTACCCAGAGATTGATGCCACGTGGGTGAGAAATATCCTCACGAACTCGGCCAACGTATACCGCGTCGGTGCCCGAGCTCTCAGTCACCGCTGTCGGATATTCACCGGTTTTTACGCCGTCAAGCAGCGTTACGCCGGGTGCCTTGCTAAGCAGATCACACACTTTCCCGGCCGTGATCTTCTCTTTGGTTTCTATATGTACAGCCTCGGAATGGCCATAGAAAACGGGTATGCGCACGGCTGTTGGATTTACCAGGATGCTCTCATCGCCAAAAATTTTGCGCGTCTCCCACACCATTTTCATTTCTTCCCTGGTGTAGCGGTTGTCCTGGAATACATCAATATGCGGAATCGCGTTGAATGCGCTTTGCTTCGCATCACCTTTAAGCTCGAGCGGGCGACCGTTTAGCAGACATGCCGTCTGCCGCACTAATTCTTCGACGGCACTTTTGCCCGCCCCTGACACTGCCTGATACGTAGCGACATTGATGCGCTCGATACCGACTGCGTCATAAATAGGTTTCAGTGCGACAACCATCTGGATAGTCGAGCAATTCGGGTTCGCTATGATGCCGCGACTCTTATAAGCAGCGATAGCGTCGGCATTAACCTCGGGCACGACAAGCGGGATGTCATCGTCGTAACGAAAGTGAGAGGTGTTATCGATGACCACGCAGCCAGCGGCAGCGGCCTTCGGCGCATACTCTTCTGACACAGAGCCACCGGCCGAGAACAGCGCGATTTGTACTTTCGAAAAATCGAAATCGGCGAGGTTATCAACCGCCAGGTCGCGATTGCGGTAGGTGACGGTCTTGCCAATCGAACGCTCGCTGGCAAGCGCGTACACAGTGCCAACCGGGAAATCCCGTTCAGTGAGGATTCCCAGCATCGTTTCGCCAACGGCACCGGTGGCACCGACGACGGCAATATCGAATTTCCGCGTCATACGACCGGTACCCCCGACTCAACGTCTGCGTTCTGGGCGCGATCGCGCAGGAAGTGATCCATGAGCACCAGCGCAACCATCGCCTCGGCGATCGGAGTTGCCCGCAGCCCCACACAAGGGTCGTGGCGGCCCTTGGTGACAATCTCGGTTTGCTTGCCGGACGAGTCGATCGTCTTGCCTGGGACTGAAATGCTCGAGGTCGGCTTCAACGCGATGCTGGCGAGAAGGTCCTGCCCCGACGAAATGCCACCCAGGGTTCCACCGGCATCGTTCTTACTAAACCCATCCGGGCCGATTTCGTCACGATGCTCGCTACCGAGTTGTGTAACTGCTGCGAAACCGGCGCCGATCTCGACACCTTTAACAGCGTTGATACTCATCAAACCGTGCGCGATGTCCGCACCCAGCTTGTCAAACACGGGTTCACCAAGACCAGGCGGCAAATTGCTGGCCAGCACACTAATTTTTGCTCCAATGGAGTCGCCCTGCTCGCGCAAATCATCCATGAATTTCGCAAGTTCATCCATACGCCCCGGATCTGCACAAAAAAACGGATTGTCATTGACGATGGACAAGTCAGTCCCCGCCAGTTTTATCGGACCGAGCTGGGCAAGGTAGCCCCTGATCTCTACGCCGAGCTTTTCGCGCAGGAATTTTCGCGCGATCGCACCGGCCGCCACACGCATTGATGTCTCGCGCGCCGATGAGCGGCCACCGCCACGATAGTCGCGAATGCCATACTTTTGTTGGTACGTGTAGTCGGCGTGCCCGGGACGGAACTTGTCTTTAATGTCGCCGTAATCCCTGGAGCGCTGGTCGGCATTTTCGATGAGCAGCCCTATCGGCGTACCGGTCGTCTTACCTTCAAAGACGCCTGACAAGATCTGCACCTGATCCGGCTCGTTGCGCTGAGTCGTATGGCGCGAACGTCCGGGGCGACGGCGATCGAGGTCAACTTGTATGTCACTCTCGCTGAGTTCCATTCCTGGTGGGCAGCCATCAACCACGCAGCCCAGTGCCCGCCCGTGGCTCTCGCCGAACGTGGACACGATAAACAACCGACCGAAACTACTACCTGACACCTTATATATCCTCGAGATCGCGCTTTGTCAGCAGGAATACGCCTGACCCGCCATGCTCGAACTCCAGCCACGTAAATGCAACACCTGGATAACGTTTTTCCAATGCTGGCTGGCTATTGCCGACTTCGCAGACGAGTATTCCCTTGTCGTTCAGGAATCGCGATGCATGATGCAGGATCGTGTTCACTGAATCCAGACCATCGTGGCCTGCCGCCAGGCCCAACGCGGGCTCGTGGCCAAATTCGCGTGGCAGGGCATCCATGTCTTCTTTATCTACGTACGGCGGATTACTCACGATCAGGTCGTAGTGCCTGCCTTCCAGATTGTCGAAGAAGCTGGACTGAACCAGTCGGACGCGATCGGCAAGCTCATACCGTTCTATATTAATGGCAGCGACATCGAGTGCGTCCGCTGATATATCAACCGCATCGACGGCGGCATCAGGGAACGCCTTTGCGATAGCTATCGCAATGCAGCCACTGCCAGTGCCAAGATCGACCGCTGTTTTCACGTCCTCCGCAACTACCCACGGCTCGAAGCGAGCATGAATGAGCTCGGCGAAAGGCGACCGTGGTACCAGTACTCGCTCGTCGACATAGAATTCGAGCCCGGCAAACCAGGCCTGGTTGACGAGATACCCAACCGGCACACGGTCGCGAATCCGTCTCTCGACCAACTCTTCGAGTTCACGCATTTCGCCTGACTCGACAGCCCTGCTGTAAATGGCCGGCACATCGTCATGTGACAGCCCAAGATGCGCAAATACCAGCCAGGCGGCCTCGTCGACCGCATTATCCGTGCCATGACCAAAGTTCAGATCGGCCGCGTCAAAGCGACTCGCAATCTCGCGGATAATCGTCTCAACACTCGCCGCTTGTTCAGATGTCTGTGCCATAGATGAAGAGTGTCGTTTAGAATAGGAGCATTGCGCAAACCGAACAGCCAAATTATGAACTTCAGAAAAGCTTTTATTGTCTTTGCCTCTCTCGCCGCGATCACTGCCGGCGCGTGGTTCTCATTTCAATTGACATCGCCGCCGCCTGTGCCCGGCACGGCCACAGTATTACCTGCCACGAGCGAACTACCGGAATTCTCGTTGCTGGACCAGAACGGGCAGATGATTGGCCGCGACGTTTTCGAAGGGCAATGGGACTTGCTGTTTTTTGGCTTCACACAGTGCCCGGACATCTGTCCGATAACGCTGCAAGTTCTCGCAGATGCGCAACGACAATTAGCAAATGCCGGCCAGGAACCGCTGCCGCGAATCGTGCTTGTCAGTGTCGACCCCGAACGCGACACACCCGATGTGATCGGACAATACGTGGGTCATTTCGGCGACGACAGTTTGGGTATCACGGGACCCATGGACGAACTCCGCAAACTCACCAACAGCCTCGGCATATTCTTCGAGAAGTCCGGGCCGGACGAAGAGAATTACTCGGTTGCCCATTCGGCTGTCGTTCTACTCATCGATCCTGACGGCCGGTTTCATTCGCTGTTCGGCTCTCCGCACAAAGCAGAAAACTTCGTGCATGATTTACCGATTATCATGAGCGCACCATGAAACAACTCACTCTTGTTGCACTCTCAGCACTGCTTATGTTGGCGTGTTCCGAAGCGCAAGCACCGCTAACCGCAAGTGATGTCGTCGTTACCCGATCTGTGCCGGGCATGCCAATGAGCGCCGGCTACTTCAAGCTGACCAACAACTCCGGGCAGGCCATCAGCATTTCGCACGTCACGAGCCCACAATTCGCCTCGGTTCAAATGCACGAGACGATCATTAAGGATGAGGTGGCCCGCATGGTTCCCCTCGAGACGCTGATTCTGCAGCCTGGGGAGACCGTGAGTTTCGAACCGGGTGGCAAGCATCTGATGCTGATGCGGCCCGCTGACGATATCGATTCAGTGACACTGAAGTTTTTCGCTGGTGAGTCGCTACTGCTAAGCGTTAACACAGATTTCGACCGGTAAGTCTTCGATGCGCGCGCGACTCTTCGTCTATCTGCAGTATGTGCTGCCTCGATTCTGGTTAACGGCAATTGTTTATCGTCTCGCGAGAATCCGCACACCTGCTATAAAAGACTTACTCATCACACGCTTCATATCGCTCTACGATGTCGAAACCGAAGAGGTCGAGCTCGAAATTCCGGCAGGCTTCGAGTCCTTCAACGATTTCTTCATTCGCAAGCTCGAGGACGATGCCCGGCCGATCGATGCGCAGCCTGGTTCGATCGTTTCTCCGGTAGATGGGACAGTCAGCAGGTCTGGCCGGATGCTGGCAGGCAGCATCATGCAGGCCAAGGGCATCGACTACACACTTGAAGACTTGCTCGCGACCGACCTGGAACAGGCCGCTGCACTTGCTGATGGCTCGTTTGCGACGATCTATCTTGCGCCGTACAACTATCATCGTGTGCACGCACCGTTCGATGGAAAAGTCATCGCCGCGCGATACGTTCCCGGCGATTTGTTCAGTGTCAACGCTGCAACCGCGGAATACGTTCCCGGGCTTTTTCGACGCAATGAGCGACTTGTCCTGCATATCGAAACGTCGCAGGGCCCGGCGGCGTTGATATTTGTTGGCGCCCTCAATGTCGGCAGTATTAGCACCCCCTGGAGCGGACAGATCCGGCCACGCAAGAACGGTGTCGTCGAGACAATAGATTTGAGCAACGGGCCGGACACCATCAACAAAGGAGACCTGCTCGGCTGGTTCAATATGGGATCGACCGTCATCATCCTGATGCCCGAGCACGCTTGCGAATGGCACGACGATCTCGAACCCGGTAAGACAGTTCGCATGGGCGAGTCGATCGGCGAGATTCCGGACATCACCGCATGAGCAATTGGTGGCCCACTGGCGGGCCGGCGGCGGCCCGTAGCCGTGAAGCGATGATGCGAAGGGCGCGTAACTATTTCGTTGCTCAGGAGGTTCTCGCGGTCGACACACCTGCCCTGAGCCAGTATGCGGTTACGGATACGAATATCGAGAGCCTCGCAGTTTCCTCGCGCAATGGCGGCAAGTATTTTCTGCATACATCACCTGAGTTCTGCATGAAACGAATGCTTGCGGCAGGCTACCCCGACATCTATTCGATTTGCCGCGTGTTCAGAGATGGCGAGATGGGCCACCGTCATGCGCCGGAGTTCACGATGGTCGAGTGGTATCGGCTGGGTTTCGAACTTAGCCAAATAGTCGACGACACAACCCGCTTTATCGCGACCTGTCTCGACCTGCCGGCTCTGGAAAACAGTGTTGTGCGATTCGACTTCGCCGATATTTTTCAGGAATTCGCCGCTATCGACGTAATAGACACGTCAATTGACGATCTCGCGAAGTGCTGTGGCGCTGATGAGAGGCTGCGTGCCACCATCGGAACGGACAAAGATGCCTGGCTGGACCTGATTCTTGCCACCGTGATAGCGCCACAATTTGTGCCTGACCAGCTAACCGTGGTTCAGCATTACCCTGCTAGCCAGGCAGCGCTGGCAAGATTTTGCCCGGACGACCCTCGTTTCGCGGATCGTTTTGAGGTCTTCTGTGGTTCGATCGAACTCGCTAACGGATACGTCGAATTGACCGACGCCGGAGAACAACGTCGGCGTATGGACAATGACCTGAAGAAAAGACATGACTCGGGGCAGAGCGAACCACCCTGGGACAGGTCACTAATCGCCGCACTCGAATCCAGCCTTCCCCAGTGTGCCGGAGTTGCCGTAGGCTTTGAGCGACTGCAAATGATTTTCGACGGCACTGACGACATTCGCGATGTAGTGACTTTTTGGGGACGAGCACAGCAATGCAAAGTCCTGATTACAATT
>CAYTNO010000012.1:0-14611 GCA_964439125.1 uncultured Woeseiaceae bacterium
TCTGAATTCGCATGCGCCTCGGGTTGGATACAATGCACCAGCCGAGTTCCTCGTCGCGTTGCAGCACTGCTGACGCCGCACTGGCCGTAATTTGTTCGTGCGGTTCCAATGCCGTCTCAGCAGAAGTCACTTTCTGCAATGCCTGCAATACCCGCAGCTGCATTTCAGCGGCCGCTTTGCGCGTAAACGTAATTGCGAGGATCTCTTCGGGATTTTCTACGGTTGCCAGGAGCTTCAAATAGCGTTGAATCAGCAACTCCGTCTTGCCAGATCCGGCGGGAGCCTGGACGATGAAAGAACGCGTGACATCGAGCGCGGCAACTCGTGCGGCGTCGTCGTCGACAAGCAACTGTGCGTCAGTTGTCATGTTGCAACTCACGAATTCGACTGAGCAGGCTTAGTGGTCTGGCTGACTGCATGTTCTGCAGGCCGTTAACACGAACGTCGCCGCGCTGAAGCTGTCCGGCGGCAACCTCAACGAGCTTTGTCCAGGACGAAAGTGCATCGTCCCAATCCAGATCGGGCGTCAGGCGTTTTCCAGCGCCGTCGATGGACGTGGACCGGCTGTCGATATTGACCAATCCAAGATCCGATACCTCGGCATCGAGGGCAATGGCGTATACGACCAGTTGCATGTCTTTTGGCAAGCCGTTCGCCCCCAGGAAAGCTTTTCGTGAACCGGTTTTGTAGTCGAGGATCACGACCTCTGCGCTGCCGAGACGATCGATACGATCAGCCCTGAGCCGCAGTGGCACGCCTGCGATCGTTGGTTGTAAGGCTCCTTCTACATCGGCAATCTCGAAATCTTCCCGCGTGCTATCCAGTGCGACTACGTCCCGCAATAGTTTTTCTACTCGTTGTTGTTCAAGCCTGAATAGTTGCCTCAATACCGGACCAATATTCTGCATCTGACGCCAAAATGACTTGTCCAGAGCCGCTGCCAAACGGCCTTCCAGTTCATCTCCGTCCCAGGAGGCAATGTCATGGCGTGAAGGCAGCTCCGAATACAGTCGTCGAAGTGCATCGTGAATCAGGTTGCCCCTCAAACTGGCCGATAGGCCGAACGAAATCGGCTGAATGTCTCTCACGCCGAGACGTCCGAATACGAACGCTGCAAAGGGTTCAGTCAGCTGGCGTTGAATCGTTGCCGCTCCGCCGGAAATGACTTCGTTTGCAGAGACGGTGGGGATTGGGTCTGCAGGAACCACAGTCAGGGAGACGGCATCTACCAGTGTTGCGGCATGCCAGCCCGGATCGTCATGCCGGGGCAGCAGTTTGTATTCATACTGTTGCAACAATCCCGACTCGCCTTGCTCAGCATCTCCGTCAGTTAACGGATAACTGCACACAACGTCCATTGTGCTATTGGTTAAGCGATCTAAAACACGCCGGGCGTAGTCCAACGTGTCCTGTGGAGTTGCATCCGGCATATTCCTGCTGCGCTGCAGATTCATCGAGATCAACGACGAGGGTCGACCGGCAGGTGGCCAATTGGATGCTGTGAGTCCGCTTACCCATAGCTTGTCAAATTCCATGCCAGCGGCCTCGAGCGGACCAAGCAACTGTACGAGTGCGCCTTCAACCTCAGGTTGAAACACAGTCTCACCAGCAATCGCAGTTACTCGGCTGAGCACATCCGCGATCGTCAGCGTCGGGCTAACAAGTTCCAATCGTGCGAGATCGTTCAGGAGCTCCCGCCAACGGTTTATCAGTTGGAATTCGACGCTGTCGAGCGAACCATCACCGGGCCAGTTGAGCTTCGTCAGCGTGTCATCGATGACCACCGCCCAGGATGGAGGCGTATCTCTGCGCGGTAACTCGACCCGCAAGCTGCCGAGGTACCGAATTCGGTCAATCCAGTCTCTGGCATCTGCCGACGATTCTCGCTCGCCCAGCTCGGCCAGGAGCATTTCAGGGGACCAGCTTCTGTCGGGAACTTGACGAAGCTGCAGCTCCAGCCGCCCTCTACCGCTCGTGTCACCGCTACCGATAATTGGCGAACGAAGAAGAAGGCTAACTTCACGCCCCGTCAAATCGTCGTACAACCAGCGCAGTGCAAGCAGGGCAATTGCGATCGCGGGATAGTCTGTAAGTCTTCTTCCATAAGAAACGTTAACCGAAGATCGATGTGTAGCCTCAGCGTATTGCCATCCCGGCACAAACCCCTCTCGCACAAGGCGCCCAAAATGGGCAGCGTTTTGTTCCAGGTTCGTCGCAACAATAGCGATGCGCCGTGCAGGATCCTCCTCGAGTTCGCGACGTGCCCAGGCACCGGCTGCACGAATTTCTGCCTCGGTATTGTCATACGCACGCACAGCGCCGTTTGCGTTTGGCGTGGTCGTACCTACATCTACGATGCGCATGCCTTTTTCGCAGGCGGCATCCAGTACGCTCTTCGTCTGTGGAACGACGCGATCGAAACCGGCTATAGACACTCGCGCCGGCACTTTCACCCGGCCCGCACGAATAAGCTCTGCGACCAAATTGGCCATGCCGGCGTCGTCTACCCAATGTTCACGATCTAGAATTGACTGGTAGCTTTCGGCCGCACGGGCAAACACGCGTTGATCATTACCCTGTGCGCTACGCCTGCAATCATCGAGCGACACGCAAAATTCATGCAGTCGAGACCAGGTTTCTCGAGACTGACGTACGAGAAACCCAATATTCAAAAGCGGGTCATTTATTTCCCTCCTAAGGCAGCGTTCCCAAAGTACGCGACTTTGGTGACCATTGATGCGTGTCGGCAGGGACTGCTGTTGCTCTGCAGTGGCAAGGAGCTCCGCAAGCCAGTCCTGCCAGGAGCTAATTAAGGGGCTGGGCCAGGCCTTCTTGCCCGATAAGACCATTTGCTCGCCGAATTCGCTTGCCAGAATACGAGCGAGCCGCCGGTTGGCCGTCAATATTTGCGAGGAGTCTCTTAGTGCTTCGGCGAGCCAGGCATACATCGTTCAGGCACGTTGTTCCAGCAAGGAATCGATGCGGTCAAATACGTCGTTGAGTGTATTTGTATCCGGCAGGGTGTTGATCCGAAAATGGTCGGCGTAAGGTGTATTGAAGCTGCTGCCTGGTGCGACAAGTACATGCTTGTCTTCAAGGAGCTGTTGCGCAAATGCCGCATCGTCCAATTTCCCGGCAAAGCGTTCATCGAGTTTGATGAATGCGTACATGGCACCCATCGGTCGTTGCATACTGAGATATGGGCTCTGCTCGACCCGTTCGATAACAACCTGCCGTTGCTGATGCAAGCGCCCGCCAGGACGCACGAGTTCCTTGATGCTCTGATACCCGCCAAGCGCCGTCTGCACTGCCCACTGAGCTGGGACATTACTGCAAAGGCGCAGTGCTGCGAGTAGCTCCATGCCGTGGATATAGTCGCTGGCGCGATCCACGTCCCCACTAAAGACACACCAGCCGACACGGTATCCACAAGCGCGGTAGACCTTCGAAAGACCTGAGTAAGTGAGGCAAACAGTCTCCTCAACAAGTGTCGCCATCGGTATGAATTCTGCTTCGTCGTACACCATCTGGTCATAAATTTCGTCGGCCAGAACAACGATGCCGTGCGTTTCTGCCAACGTGACGATCTGCTTCAATACCTTCCGGCTATAGACCGCACCACTTGGGTTGTTCGGATTGATAACGACAATCGCCTTGGTTCTGTCATTGATTAACGATTCGATCTGTCCTGCATCGGGTATGAATCCGTTTTGCGGATCACACGGATAGTAGCGGGCTGTGCCACCGTTCAATGAGACAGCCGCCGACCACAGTGGGTAGTCGGGACTCGGAATAAGAACCTCATCGCCATCATTGAGCAATGCGCGAAGAGACAGGTCGATTAGCTCGCTGACCCCATTGCCAATAAATACTTCTTCGACGCTCAGGCCAAGTACGCCTCGATCCTGCTGTTGCATAACCACGGCTTCGCGGGCGGGAAATATGCCCTTCTGGTGACAGTAAGGCTCTGCCTGGCCCAGATTTTCTATCATAGCGAGGCGCATCGTCTCCGGCGCGCGAAAGCCGAACAGGCCCGGATTGCCGATATTCAGCGAAATAATTTCATAACCACGCTTTTCAAGCTCATAAGCATGGTTCGCGAGTTGCCCCCGAATTTCATACTTAACATCGCGCAGTGACTCGCTCGTTTGAATCTGATTTTCCATTCGCCCTCTCGGTTTCCAGCTCAATCCGCCTAAATGGCACCGGTTGCCTTTAGTGATTTTATTTTTTCGTCCGAGTAGCTCAGCCACTCCTTAAGAACCTCGTTTGTGTGCTGTCCTAATGTCGGTGGCGCTGAACCGTAACAGACTGGCGTTCGCGAAAACCCCACCGGATTCGCGACCGTCGGCAACTCCGCATCGAGGTCATGTCGCATAGTCCGCACCAGCCCGCGTTCAGCAGCGTACGCATCGGTCAATACATCTGCCACAGAATTGACCGGGCCCGCTGGAACGCCGGCGGCGGATAGCTCCTGCAGCCATGACGAGGTCGTCCGGGTCAAAAACACCTCACGCAGTATTTGCACCAGCGATTCCCGGTTTTCGACCCGATCTGAATTACGACCGAACCGCGGGTCTTCTGCGAGCCTTGGTTTTCCGATACAGCTTGCGCACGCCGCAAACTGACGGTCGTTACCTACTGCCAAAGTGATATATCCGTCCGACGACGCGAAGGTCTGGTAAGGAACGAGGTTCGGGTGTGCGGTGCCTCGGCGCTCAGGGTGTATTCCGCCAACGAGGAAATTCATGGCTTGATTCGCCAGCCAGGCGACCTGACTATCGTACAGCGGCACGTCGATCGTCTGGCCCCTTCCAGTCTGATCTCGCTCTCTTAGAGCCGCAAGAATTGCAGTGGTGGCGTACATGCCCGCCATAATGTCGCTGATGGCCACGCCCACCTTCTGCGGGCTCCCACCTTCGTTATCGGGAGCGCCCGTAATGCTCATTAGCCCTGCGGAGGCCTGGATCATTGCATCGTAACCGGGCTCATGTGCCCGTGAGCCGTGCTGACCATAGGCGGTAATTGAGCAGTAGATGAGCTTTGGATTTACGGCCGCCAAGGACTCTGAATCGAGACCGTAGCGCTTTAAGGTGCCAACGCGAAAGTTCTCGAGGAGCACGTCCGCATCTCGGGCGAGATCCCGGATGACACCGGCACCATCTTCAGTGGAAATGTCCACCGTAACGGATCGCTTGTTCCTGTTTGCGGCCAGAAAATACGCAGCTTCGCTCTCCTCTCCCAACCAGGGTGGCCCCCAGTGTCGCGTGTCATCGCCGACCAGCGGCCGCTCGATCTTGATGACGTCTGCACCATAATCACCGAGCAGTTGGCCCGCCCATGGGCCAGCCAATACCCGGCTCATATCCAGGACCTTGATTGCTTCGATCGGCCCACTCATTGCTTGTCGTCCTGCCGTAACCAGTGACGTTCAATTGTCGAGTGCGCGGAGCCTTACCGCAAGCAATAAAAACCCGGCCAACCTTGCGGTTAGCCGGGTGGGTCCGCACGGAGATTGCGGATCGCGTGACCGAACTGCTGACCGGGAACCGGTCACCAATTCAGTCCAGCTCTTCTACCTCGGCGCCTTCAATGGGCACTGGCTCCGGGGTTTGTTCGATGTCCGGTTCTTTCTTGCCAAACCGAACCAATAAATCGTCGTGCTCATCTGGCGTCAATTGCCTGACAGAACGAATGCGTATCTTGTCCACTCCCATGCCGTCATCCACAACCAAATCACTGAATGCGGAGCAAACCTGACCACTTGAGGAATGGAATGCGATGCGCCAGGTTGACCGCAATCCAAACGCCCGACGGCTCAAAACAATATGGTATTTTCGTCTGGCCGTCCCTGTGACGATCAGGTTGCTTTCGTCCAGGACTTGATAGTCTCGGATACTCATCTGCGAGATGCAATCGCCACCACGAGTTTCCCAACCATCTTCGGGCTCGATAGCGTCCTCATTCGTCGCTGCACATGATAACAAATAACATGATAAAACGATGATAAACGTTTGTTTTAAATAAGCTTTATTCATCTCTTTAACCCTTGCTACAAGCTCCTCGGCGAGGACCAAATATCACCCTCCTAGCTTATTCCGACAGGTTATAAGCGCGTTAAGTTCACCTTCGTTCCGCGAACATTCAGCCGATATTACACCTCTGTCATGGTTCTTTCTTCGTGATTTGCCGGCTCGAATCACCCGATCGATAAATCGACTTGTACAGCGTGAATTGCTCGTAGACAATAGGCGCCGCCGTGCCTCTCACGGTCTGGTTATTACGCAAAACGGGAGCCCATTCGTGGAGAAAATACTGGTTGGCCTAAAACGGGTCGTCGATTACAACATTCGAGTTCGCGTTAACAGTGACGGCAGCGGTGTCGAAACCGCCGGTGTAAAGATGAGCATCAATCCTTTCGACGAAATCGCATTGGAAGAAGCGTTACGCATCAAAGAACGCGGCGATGCGAATGAGGTGATCGTCATTTCCATTGGTTCGTCAGAATGCCAACAACAGCTGCGCACAGGGCTCGCAATGGGAGCTGACCGCGCCATTTTGGTAGCCACCGATGAAAATACCGATTCCCTGACACGGGCTCGAGCTCTCCTCGAGATTGTAAACAGGGAGTCACCAGATCTCGTCATTCTCGGCAAACAGGCCATTGACGATGACAACAACCAGACCGGCCAGATGCTCGCTGCTCTGTGGGACAGGCCGCAGGCGACGTCTGCCTCGACTGTAGAGTTGTCAGGCGGCACTGCACGCGTCATACGAGAGGTGGACGTGGGTTTGGAGACGATTGAGGTCGATTTGCCTGCTGTACTGACCGTAGACCTGCGATTGAATGAGCCGCGCTACGTCAAATTACCCGACATTATGAAGGCAAAAAAGAAGCAACTCGACGAGATCCCACTTGGCGATTTAGGCCTCACAGCAGCGCCGGCGATCAGGGAGGTATTGTTCGAGCCACCTGCCGAACGCGAGAAAGGCGTGATGGTAGATGATGTGCCTGGACTGGTTGCCGCGTTGAATGAAAAAGGACTACTCTGATGTCGAAAATATTGATTATTGCAGACCACGATGGAGTCGCGCTCAACGGCGCAACTGCCAAGGCTGTCGCATGCGCTGCCTGCATTGACGGAGCACAAATCGACATAGCCGTATTTGCTGAATCTGCTGCCGGAATTGCAGCTGACGCTGCCGCACTCGACTCAGTAACTCGAGTGATATCGGTTGAGAATGTAGCTAACAAGAACTTGATTGCTGCGGTGTTGGCGCCGCAGGTCGTTGCTATATCAGATGGTTATAGTCATGTCTTCGGGCTCTCATCGACCTTTGGAAAAGACCTGATGCCGCGCGTTGCTGCTTTATTGGGCGTCAACCAGATTAGCGACATCATGGCTGTGGAAAGCCCCTATGTTTTCAAGCGCCCTATTTATGCGGGCAATGCAGTGCTTACGGTGGAAGCGCCAACAGACCAGACAGTAATCGCGACCATTCGAACAGCATCCTATCGTGCAGTAGGCTCGAGTAACTCAGCCCCAATCGAGGTTGTCGATGTCGCTGCTGATTTGCCGGTACACACGAGATTTGTGGAGTTGCAGGCAGGGTCGTCCGATCGCCCCGATTTGCAGGCGGCCTCCAGCGTAGTGTCAGGCGGCCGTGCCCTGGCAAGTACCGAGAACTTTGATTTGATTTACGCGCTTGCCGATAAATTAGGCGCCGCAGTTGGAGCGACACGCGCCGCAGTGGATGCAGGCTACATTGCAAATGAATTCCAGATCGGTCAAACGGGAAAGATCATTGCGCCCGATCTCTACATAGCGATCGGCATTTCAGGAGCAATCCAGCATCTCACCGGCATCAAGGATGCAGGCACCATCGTTGCGATAAACAAAGATGAGGAAGCGCCGATATTCGAGGTCGCTGATATTGGTCTTGTCGGAGACTTGTTCTCGATCGTTCCGCAGTTGACTGACGCGCTGGGGTAGACTAAATAGCGTCCAGCACGCACTCGACCTTGCTAACGTCGAACTGTCCGGGATCTTCAACAGCCACATGAGTGGCGACACCGTCGTCAACAACGAGGGCAAAACGCTGTCCGCGTATTCCCAAGCCGGCACCTGTCGCATCGAGTTCGAGGTCAAGCGCCTTGGCATAGTCACCATTACCGTCAGCCAGCATTAGAATCTTGTCGCCAACGCCTCGGTCCAAACCCCATGCGTGCATGACAAAAGCATCATTGACCGCCATGCAAGCTACGGTATCGACGCCCTTACCTGCGAGTTCATCAGCTTTATCGACGAAGCCTGGCAGGTGATCTCTTGAGCATGTCGGCGTAAAGGCACCGGGCACCGAGAATAAGACGACTTTTTTGCCGGCGAACAACTCACCTGTGGACATTGGGCCTGGGCCCGACTCGGTCATCACTGTGAAAGAACCAGCAGGCATCTTCTCACCAACTTGTATGGGCATCGGAATCTCCTTTAAGAATTTGGGTTCGGGTGGTGTTCGAACTACAGGTCGTTGTCAGCCACGTGAATAATAAGGCCGTCCATCTCGTCGTTAACTTCAATTTGGCACGTCAATCGACTGTTGTCCTTACGCTCGTAGGCTGCATCGAGCATGCTATCTTCCATGTCGTCCATAGGCGGCATTTTGTCCATCCACGCGTCATCTACATAACTGTGACAGGTCGCACACGCACAAGCACCGCCACACTCGGCGACGATGCCATCAATATTGCCATTGATCGCACCCTCCATGACGGAATAGCCGTTTTCAACCTCAACCTCATGGCGCGTCCCATCTGGCGTGATATAGACAATCTTCGGCATTTTATTTCAATTCGTAGTTTTGGCGGGACGTAATATTAGGGGCGTTGACGGTACTCCATCAACGCCCCTGACTTGCTTTGCAGCTTTTTCGTTAGTTGCTGGTCTCAGGCTCTTCCAGTGTGTGACTTGCGTTCCTCAAGCTGCTTACGCGTCTTACGCGCTGCTTCTTCAGCCAGTCGAATTTGTTCATTGCGTTTTATATCGGCATTAATGACATTAATCCACTGACCAGACACTCGACGCGAACGCGGCGTCTTGGCAGCTTTTTCAAATGCCTTGATCGCGTTGCGGTACTCGCGGAGGTTATAGAGACACATACCTAGCGAGATTTGAGCATTATCAGGGCTCTTAAGCCCACCTTTTCGAATGCCGTTTCGCACGGATTTGGCGCAGTCCTCATATTCCGTGATATTCAGGTATGCATTACCAAGACGCACATCGAGCTCACCATCCTCGCTTAGGCGTGCGGCTTCCTGAAGCGCCGGAATGGCCTTCTTGTCTTCCATTGAGAGCTGCCAGGCTTGAGATAATAAACGATAGTTCTTTGCAGACTTGGTTACTCGGCCAGACTCCATTTCGGTTTCGAGCAGAGTTGCGGCCTTGTACGGAACCTCACGCTGCAAGTACAGCTGCGCCATTGTGACGAGCTCGCTCTCCTTTTCAAGCATGCGCTGGTCATTCGCCGCGGCGTAGGCGTTGATCAGGTTCTCATCCTCACCCAACTCGGTGAACGCTCCTGCAAGCGAAAACCAATAGCGTTTCTTTGGCCAGGTTATCAACAGGATTTTCTGGATATCACGAACCTTGGTGTAATTTTCCTGCTGAAAGTACGCAAAATTCAGGAGTACATACCAGTCTTCTTTGGCCTGCTTGCCGCGTTCCTTCGCAACTCGCATTGCATTTTCGATAGGCGCGATCATGTCTTTGTAACGCTGAACCTGGTAGAGATTCTGCGCCTTCAAAATAAAAGGATCCGGAGCCGGATTCGTTTCGAGAAGAAACCACTTATCAAGCGTCGTCAGAGCCTTGGGGTATTGTTCCTCCATCGTATAAAGCTGAGCCAGCGTATAGGTGACCTGCTTGGCCATCGTTTCTTCGAGGCTCGGAATGGCAATCATACGATCGTAAGTACGGATCGCATTGTCAATGTCATCCATGTTGTAGTAGACGAAGCCGATGTAGTTGAGAACGTTTGCTTGCTCATATTCCGTGAGCTTGTCAGGGTTGTATAGCTGATTCAGCAACTTCAGCGCACCCTGGTAGTCCTTCGCGTCTACAGCCTCTTGAGCCTTGGTGATCTTGTCATAGACTTCTTTGCTGACTGCTTGTGCCTGCTTGGTCTTTTGCTGCTGGGATTTTCGCTGTGCAGCGTCTTCATCACCAGAGTTCTGCGCAACCGCACTTGTCATTGCCAGCGCGCTGAGAACAAGCGCCAGGCAAGCCATGAGAGAGAGTCGAGTTTTACAGTGCATATCGAGAGTATCCTCTTAGATCAGTCTGGTTCCCGCCAGGGAAACTAATCCTCAATCTGGAACGAAATACGTGTCTTGACGCCCGGCACATCCACCGGAATTCCATCCACGACTCGTGGTTTATATTTAAATTTCATAACAGCACGTAATGCAGCCCGATCGAACAAGCTGCTTGTCGAGAACAAAACGATCGGATCTCTGACCGTGCCGGCTTGCGTAACGGTGAAGGACATATCAACGTAACCTTCCAGGCCGCGAGAAAGCGCGCGCGCAGGATATACAGGGGCTACTCGCACGATTGGAAGATAGTCGCCTTCCGCAATATTCATGCCGCCAGGGCCACCGATATCGGTTCCCGTTGCCACTTCCGGGGGCGCAATATTTATTGTTGGCGCATTCGGATCCATATTGTCCATATCCTGAGGCGGCGTCTCGGGAGGCGTCTCAGGTGGTTTGGGTGGTTTTTCGGGGGTGAAATCTGCGGTGTTAAGAGCCTCGTTGCGCTTGACCCGCACGAACTCCAGTTTTGTTCTGTCTCTGGGTTTTGTCAGAGCCGTCTTGCCTGATGCGATAAGCAATTGCATGACAAATAACAGGCTCAGTGTGACTACTACACCAATTGCGACAGAAAACGCATAACGGCCTATCATGGTTTGGTTCTCCTCGGCGACGCAAGTCGCTCTGAAACGTTCTTAGTTGTCATCGGTTGCAATCGCCACATTTGCCACACCCACCTGTTTTGCCGCCTGCATAACGATCACCAACATCTCGTTGGTCGAGGACTCATCAGCCTGGATGACGATCGATCCTTTTGGATTCTCTGAGTGCAGTCGCTCAATGGCGCTCCTTAAAGCGCGAGGATCTGTCTGGCGACGATCGATCCATATTTCATCATTCGCACTAATGGCGATTAGAATAGCAGCGTCTTCCTGTTTATCTGCCGTCGTCGCCTCCGGGCGGATGACGTCGATGCCGGCTTCTTTAATAAACGACGCAGTTACGATAAAGAAGATGAGCATGATGAAGACAACGTCCAACATCGGCGTGAGGTTGATTTCATTGTCTTCCTCTTCGGCACGTAGTGCGCCTCTGTTCTTTCTCATTAAGTTCGTCCTGTATTGATCATACGCTTAGGTTGAGGTTCACACCTGGCTCAACTGCGATCATCTGCAAGGGAAATGCTATACACGCCGGCCTGCCGTGCCGCGTCCATTACGGTCACGAGCGCCTTGTTGGTCGACTTGCGTTTGGGCTGAATAACGACCGAACCATCCGGGTTTTCGGCATGCAGACGTTCAATATTCGCCCGCACAGCACGAGGGTCAATCAGTCGCCGGTC
Source organism: uncultured Woeseiaceae bacterium (assembly GCA_964439125.1). GTDB lineage: Bacteria > Pseudomonadota > Gammaproteobacteria > Steroidobacterales > Woeseiaceae > UBA1847. The sequence goes on from CAYTNO010000012.1 coordinate 11,652, forward strand.
AATCCAGATTTCGTCGTTCGCCGTTATCATAACCAGAATATTTGAATCCTCTGGTTCCGATTGTGTAACCGGCGCATCAGGACGATTTACGTCGAGACCCGCTTCCTTAATAAAGGAAGCGGTCACGATGAAGAAGATAAGCATGATGAAAACGACATCAAGCATAGGCGTGAGATTGATTTCGTTCTCGTCCTCTTCCTGAACCTCTAGTAGGTGGTGATCACGCATATCTGCTCCTTAGTGGTCCATCGTCAGTGAGTCCTCCAGGAACTGCACTTCGTGGGCCGCACGGCGGCTAAGTATTGTGACAAGGAGTACGCCTGATAGTGCCCCGACCATTCCTGCCATTGTTGGCACCGTCGCCTGCGAAACACCTGCAGCCATTGCGCGAATATTGCCCGAGCCTGACACCGCCATTACCTGGAACACGCTGATCATTCCGGTGACGGTACCAAGCAAGCCAAGCAACGGGCACAAAGCGACAAGTGTTTGAATCATCGCAATTCCCTTTCCGGTCGACTCGCTGAATTGCGAGATCATCAACTCACGGATTTGCTGAGCGTTCCAGGAACGCCGCTCTGGCCGTGATTCCCATGCACCGCGAATATCACGAGTCAGGCTTTTCATCGTGGTGCGGAAGAAAACCAGCCGCTCCACAATGAGAACCCACATGAGAAAGATTGTAATCGCAATCAGACGCAATACCGGCCCACCGAGATTCATGAAATCCCGGACGGATTCAAATGCATCAATCAGCCAAAGCATGGCTTCTCCTCTCGGCTCTAACCGTTACGCTCGGAGTGTTGAGCTATAAGCCCGGCACTCTGCGATTGAATGATATTGACGATCTTACGACTCTGACCACTCACCACGGTGTGCAGCAGAACCATCGGAATCGCGACTACCAGACCAAGTACAGTCGTTACGAGTGCTTGCGAAATACCACCGGCCATCATCTTTGGATCGCCAGCGCCATAAAGCGTGATCACCTGGAAGGTCTTGATCATGCCGGTAACCGTACCGAGCAGACCCATCAACGGAGCAACAACCGATATCACCTTGATGAAAAGCAGGCCTTTGGTCAGGCCAGGCATTTCCTTAAGCGCAGCCTCGCTGAGCTTGAGTTCGATCGTCTCGGTATCGGCGCCCTGGTTGCTTTCGTAAGCAGCCAAAACACGTCCAAGCGGATTGTCGGTGCCTGCTGAGTCTTTCTTGAGCTGCGCAGATACTTTGCGACTGTCAGAAGACAGACCAAGCCAGCGCCAGATTGCAATCAACAGACCGAAAATGCCAAGAGAAATAATGCAGTAACCAACGATGCCGCCCTGATCAACTTTCTCCATGATCGTAGGCGTCTCAACGAGCAGAGCAAGAATGCCGCCACGCGTTCCGTCAACACCGAAGCCAACCGTTCCGGAATCTGCATCAAATAAATCCGACGCGGAGCCTGCGAATCTCGATTCAGGCTGGCGAGGCAGTTCAACAACCGATCCGTCTTCCTTGTACTCGAGGTAGCCAGCATCGGAAATAAGGTTGAACGAACCAACGCGGACAATTTCCGCCTCAATTTGCTCACCCGCAGCCGTAGTCACCTGGTGATTGAATCGAACGACCTTGCCGGACTCGTAGATTTCGCGCTGCAGTTCGAACCACAGGCGCTCAATATCTTCGATCTGTGCAAGCTCAGTGGCGCTGGCCATCTTGCTGCCAAGCGCAACCAGGAACTCTTCCCGATCCGGATATTGCAGGTTAGTCAATGACGCGTTGAATCGACCTTGCGTGTCGCCCGCTACCGTTTGCAGTACGCCAAACAACTCTTTCAATGCACCGAGACGCTCGTCCAATGCAGCGCGTGCAGCGACGATTCTCGTGTTGTTGTTCTCAAACAGCTGCTCAAGCCTGGCACTCTCATTCTCCTGACGCGTGCGTTCTGCACGTGCGCGATTTAAAAGAGTCTGTTGCTGGTTGCGCTGCTGAGTGAACGTGCTTTCGCGTTGACGTGCTTCCTGGGAATCACGTGCCTGACCTCTTTCAATGAGATTGAGGAGTTCAGACATGCTGGCGGCATCTTGCTCTTGTGCATTTGCGACGCCGAAACCAACGCTAAGAAGCCCAAAGGCCAAAATCAGTGATAGACGTTTCATTTATTCGGCCCCCGCTGGTGCTGCAACCGGGATGACAATAAGCTCCGGTGCGATTAACTGCTTGGCAATACGAATGCCTTTACGAATTTCGCTTCGCGCAGAGTCATCCTCTACCCAGTCGCGTAACTCGTTGTCCCAGCGCCCCGTAATTTTTGCGTCATCAGACTGGTAGTACAGTCCAATGCGACCTACGCGAAGCATGTTGAAACTGCGAGTTACGCCATCCTTGGTTATTGACTGTGTGTAGGTTTCCGAGGACGTACCGTATTCATTCTCTATCTGATACGCCTCCATAACCTTGCGGAATTTCTCCGCAACACTTACGTCAGAGCGCTCCATGGTGTCCTTGAGCGTATTGACGCGCTTTGTGCGTTCTTCCATAAGGAACGGAACGTCCAAAGCGACCGATTGATCCAGGCCATCGATCATGCGCTCCATCATCGGGAAGATCTGCCGATTGATGACGTCAACCTGGTCCATTGATAAGGCAATATCCTCGAGGACGGCTGACTGACCGTTAGTCTGTGCCGCCATAAGGCGGTTATAGACTTTCAGGCCATCAATCTCTTTGTTGATAGACCGGTAATCATCTTCCAGCGAACGCGTGCCCTCAACAATATTGTTGATTCGCTCCTGCGATTGCTGAGCCAGATTCAACCGACGATCTTCAGCCTGTAAAATTTGATCTACAGACTGGGCGAAGACGCTGCCGGATGCCGCAATAACCGTTGTTGCAAAAAGTGCAACGGAGATGCGTCGACTGCTGCTTATGCACCGTTTCATGAACGCTCCTTAAAGGTCGAGTTACTTCAACTT
>CAYTNO010000013.1:0-6012 GCA_964439125.1 uncultured Woeseiaceae bacterium
ATATTGACCTTTGCAAGCCCTTTTTCACAATTTTGCTAACCCGAACGGGCTCGGCGCCGCGTTTGTAGAGATATGGCCACCGCTACCCACATAATGACGTACTCTGAATTTCGGGTTCCCCGAGCGGCCGCTGTCGCCTATGCTCTGAAAATGGACGAAACAGCCGAAGACAGCGCCCTGATGCTGCGTTACCGCGACGGCGACGTCGTGGCGTTCGAGGTGCTCTACCAACGACATAACGATGCCCTGTATCGCTATTTGTTAAGGCTCTGCCATCACCGTGACACCGCCGAAGACATTTTTCAGGATGTTTGGGGGAAGATCATCAAGTCGCGGCAAAATTACCGGCCAACTGCGAAGTTTTCGACCTTTCTTTATCGCGTAGCGCACAATTGTTTCATCGACCATATCCGCCGCAACAAGCGACACTCCCACAGCGTCGATGTCGAGCCGGATAATCAGCCCGATCCGGGAGATCAACCTGAGGCATTGGCAGAGAGGAGTATGGCGAAGCGCAGGCTTGATGCCGCATTAAGGGAGCTACCAGAAGAGCAGCGCGATGTATTTTTGTTGCACGAAGAGGCCGGGCTGAACCTCGACCAGATTGCATCAGTCACTGGCGCCAATCGCGAAACCGCGAAAAGCCGGCTTCGTTACGCTGTGAAAAAATTGCGCGTAGCCGTAAATGAGCCAGCGGAGACATCATGACCGAAGATCGAATCAGACCGGAATCAGATGGCGAAGTGGACTCGCTCGTCACCCGAACCTATAAAGAGGTCGCGAGTGAGCTGACACCGGAGCACCTCAACAAGGCTGTAATGAAGCAGGCTGCCGATGCAGCCCGCCCCCGTTACCTCAGATCTGTGTCCTGGACGCGCCCTATGGCCTGGGCAGCGACGATAACCCTCTGTGTCGCCCTGGTGCTCGAAGTTACGAACGCGCCTGTTCCTGAAATTAGCAATGTTGTATTGCCGTCCGGTCGACTCGACGTGTCTCCTCCTGCGTCTTCAGCGGCACCCGCACCCAAATTGAATAGACCTGATCCGGTCAAAGCTGAGGCGCTCTCTGAAGCCATGCAGGAGGCTGAAGCGCCTGCGGAAAGGAAACGTACAGCGAAAATGAGTAAGGATCTTCGCCAGCAAGTCGCGGCAAAGCCCGCCAGTGCCGAAGAGTTTTCCATGAAAGACGACGATATGCTGCGCCGGGCTAAGGAAATTGCGACGCTGCAGACCGGCGACATAAGCGAATCCGATCAAGAATTGGCTGCTACGACGATCGCTGCGGGTTCTGCAGAGCCCTCCTGCAGTGAAACCGACGTCGCGAAGCCCGACACCTGGCTTGTTTGCATACAAAAACTCGAAGACACCGGTCGGATGGCCGAAGCGAACGAGCAGCGTGCATTTTACGACGCCGCCTACCCGGCAGACGAACCACTTTAGTTTCGGTATCTAACGAGTGCCGCGCGACGCGGGCGGTGCTAAAATTGCCGCCGCAAAGCTATGCTTTTTCACTGCGGCCACCCAGGAATCAGAAAATGAAGTCACCAGTTCGCGTCACCATAACCGGCGCTGCCGGCCAAATCGGCTACCAGCTCGCCTTTCGGATCGCCTCCGGCCAAATGCTCGGCGCCGATCAACCCGTCATTCTGCAACTACTCGAGATTCCGCCAGCCCTGCCGGCACTCCATGGCGTGGTCATGGAACTCGATGATTGTGCTTTCAGCACCCTTGCCGGGATAGTCGCTACAGACGACCCGAACCTGGCATTCAAAGACAGCGATTATGCGTTGCTCGTCGGCGCCCGCCCGCGAGGACCTGGCATGGAGCGCAAAGATCTGCTCGAAGCAAACGCGGCAATCTTCTCCGTGCAGGGTAAGGCGATGAACGACAATGCGAGCAAGGACATTCGCGTACTGGTTGTAGGTAACCCGGCGAACACGAATGCGCTCATCGCTCTAAGCAACGCGCCAGACATCAATCCACGCAACTTCACGTCGATGACCCGCCTCGATCAGAATCGCGCTTCTGCACAGCTTGCTGCAAAAACAGGCAAGCACGTTAATGATGTGCGACACATGACGATTTGGGGCAATCACTCCGCCACGCAATACCCGGACATCTATCACACGTCGGTTGATGGCACGCCCGCGCTGGATCTGGTCGATCAAGCGTGGCTGGTGGACGATTTCATACCGGTCGTACAACAGCGTGGCGCGGCAATTATCAAAGCCCGTGGCGCATCGTCAGCCGCTTCGGCCGCATCTGCCGCCATTGATCACATGCGCGATTGGGTGCTGGGCTCCCCCGATGGCGACTGGGTCAGCATGGGCATACCGGCTGATGGCAGTTACGGCATTGAGCCCGGCGTCGTTTATTCCTATCCGGTTCGTTGCAGCGGTGGCGATTACGAAATCGTTCAGGATCTGGCGATTTCTGAATTCAGCCGTGAACGCATGGACGCGACAGAGGTCGAATTGCGCGAAGAACGTGCGGCGATCGAGGAACTACTCTAGTGTGATTGCGAGTACGGCATGCCCTGCGCCTTGGTGATAGGGTTTGTCGTGTTGGTCAATTGAATTAGTCAAGGGGTTTGAAGTGTCGAGTTTGCTTGTGAGTCTGGCCTGGTTGCTGCTGTTTGTCGGTGGCGGCATATTTCTCGCCTACCGGCGTGTCGATTTACGTACGTCCACGGTTGCAACGGGACTTGCCTTGATCGCCTATACGGTTTTCGGCAACGGTGGCTGGATCTTGCTACCGATTATGTGGCTGTTGTTCGCTGCCATGGTAATCCCGAACCTCATTGACCTGCGGCGGGAAAAGATCACCAAACCTCTGCTGGCTGTCTACCGCACGATGTTGCCTTCAATGTCTGATACCGAGCGCGAGGCGCTTGAGGCTGGCAATGTCTGGTGGGATGGTGAGTTGTTCTCAGGAATGCCCGAGTGGGATCGTCTCATGTCCTACCCGGCGCCGGCTTTATCCGATGAAGAACAGGCGTTCTTTGATGGCCCGTGCGAAGAGCTGTGTCGAATGCTCGACGACTGGGAGATTTGTCACGAACTAGCGGATATGCCGAAAGAAGTCTGGGACTTCATTATCGAACAGCGCTTTTTTGCGATGATTATCCCGAAGCAATATGGGGGTCTGGAATTCTCGGCGTACGCGAACGCGATGGTTATCGCCAAGCTGGCCAGCCGCAGCCCAACAGCCTCATCGACCATTGGCGTGCCCAATTCTCTCGGTCCGGCCGAACTGCTGCTGCACTATGGTACCGAGGACCAAAAGAACCATTACCTTCCCGGCCTCGCAGCTGGCACCGAAATCCCGTGCTTCGCTTTGACGTCACCTGAGGCCGGCTCGGATGCTGCCTCGCTGATCGACAGCGGTATCGTTTGCAAAGGCAAGTGGAATGGCAAACAGACGATCGGCATTCGACTCAACTGGAACAAGCGCTACATCACACTCGCGCCTGTCGCGACGGTGCTCGGCCTTGCGTTCAAACTCTACGATCCTGACCACCTGATCGGTGACAAGAATGACTACGGCATAACGGTCGCATTGATCCCGACAGACCTTCCGGGTGTCGTCGTCGGCCGTCGTCATTATCCACTGACAATTGCATTTCTGAACGGCCCTACGACCGGTACGGACGTGTTTGTGCCGCTCGACAGCATCATCGGTGGCCAGGACATGGCCGGCAAAGGCTGGAAGATGCTCATGGAATTGCTAGCCGTCGGTCGCGCGATCACGTTGCCATCGACTGGTGCCGGTGGTGGACAAGCCGCCAGTTACGCGTCCGGCGCATACACGATGATCCGCAAGCAGTTCAATACATCAATCGCAAAATTTGAAGGCGTTGGAGAAGCTCTGACGCGTATTGCTGGCCACACCTACATAATGAACGCGGCGGTGTCGGTTACCTCTGGCGCAATTGATCAGGGTGAAAAGCCTGCGGTGCCGTCGGCGATACTCAAGTATCACTGCACAGAGCTCGGCCGAAAAGTCAGCAGCGACACGATGGATGTTCACGGTGGCAAAGCCATCAGCCTGGGGCCAAATAATTACATTGGCCGCAGTTTCATGGCCGCGCCGATCGCGATAACCGTGGAAGGTGCAAACATCCTGACGCGCAGTCTGATCATTTACGGCCAGGGGGCTATCCGTTGTCACCCGTTCGTACTACCGGAAATGCATGCTGCGGCTGACGAGGACACTGATCGGGGGCTTTTCGAATTTGACAAAGCCTTGTTTGGCCATATCGGCTACGCGATCAGTAACCTGGCACGCTCGCTCGTCCTGGCACTGACGCACGCCAAGTTCAGTCGCGTACCACTGAACACGCCGACACGTCGCTACTATCAGAATATCAATCGCTACAGTGCCGCATTCGCGCTCGCGTCCGACTTCGCGATGCTCACGCTGGGCGGCGCGCTGAAAAAGCGTGAGCTGTTATCGGCGCGACTTGGGGATGTGTTGAGCTCAATGTATCTCGCATCGACTGTATTGAAACATTTCGAGAACCAGGGGCGACGGGCAACCGATTTGCCCCTTGTCGAGTGGTCTGTCCGCACCCTGATGTATCAGGCACAGGAGGCGTTGCACGCATTCTTGCGAAACTTCCCGAATCGCTGGGTCGCCGCTTTTCTGCGGGTATTCATTTTCCCGCGCGGCAGAACCTATTCGGCACCTTCAGATGAGATCGGCCACAAGGTCGTGCAAATGATGACCCGTTCGGGCGAAGCTCGCGAGCGCCTTAGCCGCGAAGCGTATACGACACTTGAACCGGGCAATCCACTTGGGCTCCTGCAGGAAGCGCTTGAGTTGTCCGAAAAATATTCGCCGATGGAGCGCCGCCTTCGACAGGCAGAGCGAGAGGACTTGATACACCCTGGTGCTCTCGGTGGTCAGATCGATGAGGCAGAACATGCTGGCGTCATCAGCAAGAAAGAAGCCACTGAATTGCGCGACTATAATGACAAGATCTCTGCGCTGTTAGCTGTCGACGATTTCGCCTCCGAAGAGCTTGCGCGGGGTCAGAGCTCTCCGCAAGCAGCGGCCGCCACCACTGCCCCGCACGAGACCACAGAGAAGGCACCGAATAAAGCCGCCCCGAGCAAGAAAAAAGTGCGCAAGAAGGCCAAAAGCAAGAAAAAAGTAAGTAAATCGTAAGTCTTCATGCCGACTCGCTCCGGATCTGTCTACGAAGTCTCTTTTGCCGTAGACGAAAGTGTCCGTGATGACTTCGGCAACTGGCTCGGCGAGCACGTTAGCGAAATAAGTCATGTAGCTGGCATCGCGGATTGCAGCTCCTTCCCAATAGCAGATCGTGACGACGGGCGCAGCGGCTGCGTGTGTCTTTATGTTTTCGACAACGATGACGCCCTGGATAATTTTCTGGACGGCGTCGGCACCGACATACCAAGCGATGTTATGTCCCGGTTCGGAGGGCTGGTTACGGCCGCAGCTCGTATTCTCAGAGAGGACAGCGCTCTCGATCTACCGCCGGCAGAGTCGCCCGATTGCCTTAACTGCGGCACACAGCTGAAAGGCCAATATTGCCGCAATTGTGGGCAACGATCCCGCAGTAGGCTAATCAGTCTCTGGGAACTCATCAGCGATGCCTTCGGCGACCTGTTCGAGATCGACTCTCGCCTTTGGCAAACACTGGTTCCCCTGATGATTCGCCCAGGTCGGCTAACCCATGATTACCTGCAAGGGCGACGTGCGCGTTACATGCCGCCCTTTCGCATGTATCTCGTTCTCAGCCTGCTGTTCTTCGTCGTCGCGTTTTTCGACCCACGCGAGGAGCTTGGTTTGCTTTTTGAGCCCGAACCGGAGCAGGCCAGCGGCACCGTACCTGATGTCGAGATCGCTGTTCCGGATGAGGCGATTGATGAAGCTCAGCAGGTCCTCGACGAGCTCGCAGCAGACGGCGTTCTGCCGGATGTCGAATTGCCCGAAAATGCCGATAGCGATGACGGCGGTATCCTGCTCAAATTTAACGACGACAGCG
>CAYTNO010000013.1:6112-14408 GCA_964439125.1 uncultured Woeseiaceae bacterium
GACTGGATCGCCCGACGTTTGACAGTAGAGCGCCTGAAGCGCATCTGCGAGAAGACCCAGATCGATGGTGGTAAGGCGTTCGTAGACAAACTGCTCGACAATATTCCGGCCGCCTTGATCATCCTGTTGCCGTTGATGGCATTTGTGTTGAAAGCTCTGTATCCATTATCCAAACGCTACTACGTCGAACATTTGCTGTTCTTCGTGCACTTCCATGCGTTCTTTTTCCTGATTCTGACGCTGCAAATTCTGTTGCTGCGGTTATCGACAATGCTCGGTATACCCGAGGCGGTGCCAATAGTGACTGTTGTTGTCACATCATTTTACGTACCGGTGTACCTGTTCAAATCGATGCGCCGGGTCTATAGGCAGGGTGGGTTTGTGACTTTTCTCAAATTTGTTGTACTCCTGATTTCCTACCTGATGGGCTTTTTCGCCACAATGATGGGGGCGCTTGCGATCGCCGCATTTTCGATATAACAGCATTTTGGGGATGTGCAATGCGCTCCGAACACTTATTATCGGGTACCTGATTTGTCGCCGGAAGAACGGAACAGTGAAAATAGTCAGCGCAATTCTCAAGCTCGCCACCTTTAGCCCGGCCGATGAGCACCATATTCCTCACGATTCACCCATAATGTCGGATCCGATTACCATTACCGTCAAATAGATGGTTGAGTGATGGCGCCCGGAGCACTAGAATTCCCGGGCGAGAGACTTTCCAACTCATGAATCAAACCAGCCAAAATAAGAAAATAGGAATAAGCGGACTTGCCGCTTATATACCGCCGTATCGTGTCTGGCTGGAAGACTGGTGTGGCTGGACGGACAGCCAATGGCCAAAGATCCGCGAGGTCGTTGGGCGCAGCTTCCGGGTCCGTGGTCCGGATCAAAGCATCTATACAATGGCCGCGACCGCTGTCATGCGGCTCATAAAGCAGTACGACGTCGATCCGACCCAGATAAAGTTCCTTGGACTGGGCACGGAGTCGAGCACCGACAACTCGGCCGGTGCAATTATCGTCAAGGGCATGGTCGACCGGGCTCTCATTGCCAGCGGCAAACCCCCGATTGCAAGAAGCTGCGAAGTCCCTGAGTTCAAGCACGCCTGTCTGGGCGGCGTCTATGGCATGAAGGGCGCGATTCGACACCTGGCGCTTGATGGCGCCGGTGGGCAGGCCATCGTCGTTTGCGTTGACATCGCCGAATATGCGCGCGGCTCCAGCGGCGAACCGACACAGGGCGCCGGAGCGGTAGCGATGCTGCTTGAGGAAGATCCAAAACTGGCCGTCGTCGATCTTCCCGCATCGGGGTCGGCTTCGGACTACCGGATCATGGACTTCCGCAAACCGATGTCACGTTTTTGTGGGCAAAGTCGCGCTGAGACGCACCAGGTTCAGGACTTTCCGGTTTTTAATGGCAAGTATTCGACAACTTGTTACATTGACGAAACGCTGCATGCATTGAATGACATGTATGCGAAACGGGGCATCAATGCCGCCGAATATATGCGCTCGTTACGGACTGTATTCATGCATCGACCCTATCGGCGCATGCCCGAAACCGGTTGGGCTATCTCTTACCTTTTTGGGCTCAGCCAGGGCAACGCCGAAGATCGCGCAGAGCTGGCTTCGTATTGTTATGAGGCAGGCATCGACGCCGCCGCGCTGCACAGTGAAATGATCAGCACACCGGATGTGGCTCAGCTTGCCAATGCCGAGCAGCTGCAATTTGAGGTGTATCCGCTGACGATGGCCGTGCACAAGGTTTTTCGTGCATCACGCCACTATCGACGAGAAATTCTCGACAAGCTCGCGCTCGGCAGTGACACGATGCTCGATCTCGGCAACCTGTATACCGCAGCGCTCCCTGCCTGGATGGCTGCCGGTTTCGAACAAGCACTCGATGAAGATTCACTCGCAGCGGGTGAGGAAGTACTAACGCTCGGTTATGGCAGTGGAGATGCGGCAGAGGTTATTCCGTTCTTCATGGCTGAAGGATGGCGCGAGGCCACCGCAGCAATTCATTTCAATGACGCAATGGACCTCACAATCGATCTCAACGCTGATCAATACGCAGCACTGCACGATGGCCGCCGCGTCAATGGCCTCGACTACGTGCGGAGAGACGAATTCGTGATCGATCGTGTCGGTATTGCCGACGAACGCCACTTCAGCGACCTGGGAATCGAATACTACAAGTACGTGAGCTAGTCGCCGCAGTAGTTTGCGAGGATTCCCTTGTGCTCCGTCAGGAGCGTTTGCCACTCCATTTTGAACCACGGTGTAAATCGTTCCGCTGACGCATCCATTTCAGCAGCCAACGCTGCGGCCGAAACATAACGAATGTCGGCGATCTCGTGGGCGTTTGCCCGCACCGATTCCCCAACTTTGCCAAGGTAAACCTGGCACAGCTCGTTCTCAGATCCGAGGTCGCCAAAACTGGCCTCGTAACTGAATTTGTAAACGTACTCGAGCGATGTTTCGAAGTTCAGTTCGTCCAACAACCGGCGCTGCGTTGCCACTTGCATCGACTCCCCGCGGCGAGGGTGACTACAACAGCTGTTTGACCAGAAACCGGGCCACAGCCGCTTCGACTGACTACGCTGTTGTAGCAACAGCTCACCTTTATCATTGAAAAGAAACAGAGAAAACGCGCGGTGCAGCACGCCGGCCCCATCGTGGCAATCAGCTTTGGACAAGAAGCCCGTTTCGTTATCGGCGGCATCGACAAGAATCAGCTCTTCGGCCTCGGACGAGACGATTCGATGTGCGCTATTCACTCCCTACCTCTTCTTGTTGGCTCAGATTCAAGGTTCTGAAGCCCGCCGATGCAAGTGCGCTGCGAACCTCTGAGACTCTGCCAGGGCATAGCGCAATAATCGAACCGCCACCACCACCACCGGTCAGCTTGGCTCCGCTTGCGCCTGCCGAACGAGCTATCTGCACCATGCCTTCAAGCTCGGCCGTCGAAACCTGGATAGCGCCTAGTAGTCCCTGGCAGATATTCATTAGCATGCCGAGGTCCGCATAGTCAGCCCTGACAAGCGCGTTAGCGCCGGCCTGACTCAACACATCTATTTCATCGAACAACGCCTCATAACGTAGCGGGTATTGCTCGTGTCGCGCACGGACACCGGCAACCTGCTCCACAGTCAACCCGGGCGAGCTGCTGCAGGCGATGATGATCGGCGGCGGCTCAGGCAATACAAGATTCTCGACATGCAGCGACTCGGCATTGCGAAATGTCATCGGAACCGCATAGGTCGCTATCGTGTTATCGATGCCCGATGGCGTACCGTGTGCGAGCTTCTCGCACTCGAACGCGATCGCGTTTACCCGGGAATCATCCAGACCCAGCTCAAGCTCCGCATCAAACGCACGCACGATAGCTACCGCGAGAGCAGCGGATGATCCCAATCCCATCGCCCGAGGCAAATCTGCGCGCAGGTTAATCTCGTATCCCGGCCCTGCGACATCGAGTTCGTGAAGAATCAGATTCAGCGCTGCGGCAATACCAGAGGAATCGTCGGCGTCGATCCGCTGAGAGATACCCCATTCCGGTATCGAGATGTTTACACCAGTATCACTCTTGCTGACTTGTGCCGACACCGCGTCGGGTATAGGCAATGCCAGCGCGTGCCGACCATAAACAACCGCGTGTTCGCCAAGCAGAATAACTTTGCCCGCCGCTGTTGCGCATGATTCGCGCCGCGGCGATGTCGATTGCCGTCTGGCTAATAATTCTTGTGCCTTCTGAACCTTGATATCACCGCTGGCAATCAGATCGTTCAACACTTCATCGAAACACTCGTCCGGCACACCGGCCGACGCGGCGACACTGCGCGCGTGCAAGCGCATATGTCCATCCTGGATTCCCGTCGTCGCCAGAGCCTTCAAAGCCGCAAAATTCTGCGCCAATCCGACCGCTGCCATCAATTCGGCAAGCTCGATTGCGGACTGCACGCCAGCCATTCGGATTGCCACTGCTACCGCGGGATTTGCGTCCAGGTTGCCGCCCACTATTCCCACTTTCAGCGGAATCTCGATGTCACCCTGGAGCTCACCGTTGTCGGCGACGGACCAGGTTGCTAGCGGTTTATACGTGCCTGTTGCTGCTGCGAACGCATGTGCGCCGGCCTCAATCGCCCGCCAATCATTGCCCGTCGCAATGGCAACAGCATCAATGCCGTTCATGACGCCTTTGTTGTGAGTCGCCGCACGATAAGGGTCTGCGCTCGCGATTTCGCTGGCAAGAACAATACGATCACGAACCAGGTCTCCGCTGGTGTCGCTCGTGGCAAGATCAGCGGGTCGGTATCGAACTCGTGCTGATACCAGAGACCTGTCGGCGAGATTCGAAAGGATTGCCAACGCAACCTCACCACCACAAAGTTCCGCGACTCGCGACGCTACTGCCTCGCAAATCGTATTGACCAGGTTAGCTCCCATCGCGTCGCAGGTATCGACTAGCATATGTACAGCGATCGCGGTGGCGTCATCGCCGAGCGATATCAATCGAGACACGACTTCCCGGACACCGCCGCCGCGAGTAACGAGCCGCGGATGAACGGCGTTAGCCCGCTCAAGCAGCTCGACGCTGGCTGAATTCAGCTTTGACAGAGCCGATTCCGGATCGTCGACGTTCGTGACGTGTATTTGTCCAACGAGCAATGACTCGGAACATGATGCGGTGAAACCGCCTGAACTGCGCGCCATTCGCGCGGCGTTACTCGTGGCGGCAACTATCGAGGGCTCCTCGACAACCATCGGCACGATGTAATCCTGATCGTTGACGACGAAGTTGGGCGCGACCGCCATGGGCAAACCGAATACGCCAACGACGTTCTCGATCATTCTGTCCGCAACGGCGGGCGACAACACATGCTTGCCCTGCAGCAGCAGCTCCATATCTGCAGCCGACAACCATCCCTGTTGCTGGAGCGCTCGAATGCGCTCGGCAATGCTTAGCCGGTAGAGACCTTTGATTCGGGAATCGCTCAACAACCTTGTCCTGTGACCTGCACGCCGAGTGGATCGGCGCTTACTGCAAGGTGCCGGAAATTCTGCTCTTTTGCACGATCAACGAATGCAGCAATCGATTCTGCGTCGCTGGACAGAACGATTCCGACATCGCCGCCGCCTGCTCCACAGGGCTTATAGACAAGGCCTGCTGCCTCAGCTGCTGCCACCATCTCCGCATGGCCAGCGTCAAAAATGCCGAGTTCATGATCGTCGCTGAATTCCCGCAGCACCTGTATGTAGTCCCGATACTCGTGCAGGACGTCCTGCACGTCGCGACTGCCCCAGGCCGACGCCACGCGCCTCGATGCGTACGCGAGCGCTGCTCGCGACGGCCGCGGGTCACTTTTAATGAGGTGTTTCAGTTTGGCGCTCGTACTTGCCGGGACACCGCTCCAGAACAGGCCGAAGGCCAGGCCGTCAGGCCAGGTGACAGGGCGTCCAGTACCTTCGCCCATCGTGTACTCGATCAGGCCGCCACGGCAGCAGCAGGCTATGTCTACGCCGCTACCCAGACCTTTCTGAAACGCTCGATGCGAGGCGAAGGCGATCCTGCTGGCGTCTTCATCAACCTCGCCCACATGGCACAGTGCCGCAGCGAATGCGGTCATCAACGCCGCGCTGGAACCGATACCTACTTTGGCGCCACTTGCCGCGTCGAAAAATTCGTTTGTGTCCAGGCTAATTGAAAAGTGCCTGCTTGTTTCGACGTTTGCGGTTCGCCACAAGTCTTCCACCAGCTTCAAGTCCTCACCGCCTGCCAGCCATTCCACCACACCGTCCGCGACCCTGAAACGAGCCGTTGACTCCGCATGACCGGGCGCGGCAACGACGTGATGATCTTCATCATTGTATTCGACAGTAACTCGTGCACGACGATCGACAGCCATGCATACGGCCGGCGCACCATCCAGAACCGCGTATTCACCAGACAAAACTACCTTGCCAGGTGCACTTGCCACTATCGGCATTGCGTCGCTCATGCGGTCGATTCCAATGCAGCGCCTTCGCCGAGACCACTAAGCATGACGGCTTCGACGCCCGTCGTTTCCGCCAATGCTACGTGCACTTGCGATGCGGCTTCGAGCTTACAAACGGCCTTTACCTGCGGCCCCGCATCGATCGTAAAAAACACCGGAACGCCATCTTCCTGCAAATTCCTTATCGTCTGCATGCAAGCGAGCGTCACGCTATTCCAGTAAATCATCGGTGGGCGCGAACCCCACATCACTGAGTGCATCTTCAGGCAGTTGTGTTCAGCGACCGCAGCCAAAGCGGAAAAGTCCCGGCCGGCAATAGCCTCTCGCGCAGCTGCCAGATCCTGCGGCTGCTGCTCTACCCAACGCTCGAAAAATGGTGATGTCTTGCGGCTGACCTCCATCGCCTCCGTCGAACTAACAGGCTTGGGTCCTGTTGCCGTAATAGCGACCACAACCTGCAGCGGCCAATCGACGGCGGCTCTCAGACTGGATACCGAAACGTCCTGGTCACGATTTTCCAGTTCGACGAAGCCACCGTACAACGACCGTGCCGCAGAACCGGATGCACGACCGGCGAGGCTAGCCAACTCATCGGTGCTTCGTTTTTGTTCCGCCAATGCATCAGCCGCAACGGTGAGCGCAGCAAACGCGGACGCCGAGGATGCAAGGCCTGCAGCAATCGGGAAATTACACTGGCTCGTCACACGCACCGGGCGGCGTCGCTCACCGAGCACAGTGCCGAGGCATCGCTGGATCCTCGGCAACATCCCGCTATCTGCGTGGCCGTTAACAATCAATGCATCGTCAAGTAACGTGTCGTCGTATTCGACGCACATGGTCGTATACAACTCGGCAAGCGTTATCGAAATCGAACCGACCGCGGGGAGATTACGATCTGCGTCGCGCTTCCCCCAATACTTGATCAATGCGATATTTGGTTGGGCTCTGGCTATTGCCCGCATAAGCTACTTCGTCTTGCTAAAGGGATGCGAATTATAGCCCAGCCACCCTGCGCAAAGGTCGGCAAATCGGTGTACGCTACATGGCCCTGAACACACTGTGGGACGACCTTTGTCAGTACCGTTCGAGAATCGCATAGCGCACTACACCGAGCGCGTGGCAACAAAGCTGGATGAGGTTCTGCCGCCAGCCTCGCAGGAACCAGAGCGCTTGCACGACGCGATGCGCTACGCCGTGTTCAACGGTGGCAAGCGAATTCGGCCATTGCTCGTGTATGCGGCCGGGGAGTGTCTCGGCTTACAGGAGAGCTTGCTGGATGCCCCTGCCGCTGCGATCGAACTCGTCCATGCCTTTTCTCTTGTACACGACGATCTTCCCGCAATGGACGATGACGACCTGCGGCGTGGCAAGCCAACGCTGCACCGCCAATACGACGAAGCCACCGCCATCCTCGCCGCGGACGCGTTGCAGCCATTGGCTTTCAGCGTCCTCGCCGATGCTAGCGGCGTCGCTCCCGCAACGCGAATAAGGCTCGTCAAGCTCCTCGCGGATGCCTGCGGATCCATTGGTATGACTGGCGGGCAGTCGCTCGATCTGGCTGCTGAAGGACAGTCACTCGACGCTGCACAAATCGAGCACATGTACGAACTGAAGACCGGGGCGCTCATTCATGCATCGGTTGTATCAGCGTCAGCGTTATGCACAGATTTATCGCCCGAACGTAGCTCGGCTCTGGATGCATTCGGCCGTACGATCGGAATCGCATTTCAAATCAAGGACGACATCCTTGATGTTGAAGGAATAACAGAAATCATCGGCAAACAATCTGGATCCGACCAGCGCCTCGACAAAGCGACCTTCCCCGGACAGGTAGGCATCGCGGATGCGCGACAACGTTGCGACGAATTGCTGAACGGCGCTTTGGAACATCTCGACGATTTCGGTACCGACGCCGAGCCACTGAGCTGGCTTGCCCGCTTCATTGTTGAGCGTGGCAACTAATGTTGTGACTGCCGCGACACGCACAATACTGCATGTCGATATGGATGCGTTCTACGCTTCTGTTGAACAACACGATAACCCGGACCTTCGCGACAAACCGGTGGTGGTGGGCGGTGGCAGTAACCGAGGAGTCGTTGCCGCCGCAAACTACGCAGTCCGCGAGTTCGGTGTGCGTTCGGCAATGCCGATGCGCGAGGCATTGCGGCGCTGCCCTGACCTGGTCCGCGTGGCACCGCGAATGTCGCGATACAAGCAAGTCTCCGCAAAAATTTTCGAGATTTTTCGGCAATTCACGCCGCTGGTCGAGGGTTTGTCGCTCGATGAGGCGTTTCT
>CAYTNO010000014.1:0-13990 GCA_964439125.1 uncultured Woeseiaceae bacterium
CGTCAGGCCGTCGAGCTTATGTTCGACGTCAAGGTCGAGGGTGTCTCCGTCGTCAACGTCAAAGGCAAAACCAAGCGTTTTGGCCAGACACGTGGTCGCCGTAACGACTGGAAGAAGGCGTATGTGCGGCTCGCAGAAGGCAGCCAAATCGAAACGCTGCTTGGCACGGAATAGGGTAGAGAATCATGTCACTGCATAAAGCAAAACCGACATCAGCTGGACGCCGTTTCGTCGTATCGGTGAAGACGCCTGGTTTGCACAAAGGCAAACCGCACGAGGCGCTGATCGAGAAGAAGACGTCGAAAGGCGGGCGCAATAACAATGGCCGCATTACGGTTCGCCACCAGGGCGGTGGCCACAAGCAGCGCTACCGCATTGTCGATTTCAAACGCGACAAGGACGGTATTCCTGGTGTTGTAGAGCGCCTTGAGTACGATCCGAATCGCAGCGCCCATCTCGCGTTGGTCAAGTATGCGGATGGTGAGCGTCGCTACATTCTGGCTCCGAAAGGGGTCGCGGCCGGTACACCGATCATCAGCGGTGAAGAAGCGCCGATCAAGCCCGGTAATTCATTGCCGTTACGTGTGATTCCGGTTGGTACCGTTATCCACAACATCGAAATGAAGCCAGGCAAAGGCGGGCAGATGGTTCGCTCGGCGGGTGGCTATGCTCAGCTCGCAGCTCGCGAAGGTACCTACGTGACCATTCGATTGCGGTCGACTGAGGTGCGCAAGATTCACGTCGATTGTCGCGCAACGATTGGTGAGGTTGGCCACAGCGAACACAACCTGCGCAAGCTCGGCAAAGCCGGTGCGAAACGCTGGAGAGGCGTTCGCCCGACAGTTCGTGGTGTCGCAATGAACCCGGTTGATCATCCGCACGGTGGTGGTGAAGGCCGCACATCTGGTGGTCGACATCCGGTAAGCCCTTGGGGTACGCCAACTAAAGGTTACAAGACGCGTACGAACAAACGCACAGACAGCATGATTGTGCGTCGTCGCAAGCGTAAATAGACAAGAGTAGGAGCGGCTTCAGCCGCGAATAAACTTAGGAAACAGATAAGGTAATTGTAGATGCCACGCAGTGTTAGAAAAGGCCCATTCGTCGATACGCATTTGGCGAAGAAGGTTGCCGAAGCCGCAGCCAAGAACGATCGTCGTCCGATTAAGACATGGTCACGTCGTTCTATGGTATTGCCGGACATGGTCGGATTGACGATTGCTATTCATAACGGTCGTCAGCACGTACCGGTTCTGGTTTCTGAAAACATGGTTGGCCACAAACTGGGCGAGTTTGCAGGTACCAGGACGTTTCGGGGTCACTCCGGTGACCGTAAGACGAAATAGGGGAACTGATTGATGCAAGTTGCAGCAACACTTCGTTACGCACGTATCTCGCCGCAGAAATGCCGTTTGGTTGCTGATGCAATCCGCGGTAAGTCTGTAGACGATGCGCTGCGTACTTTGACTTTTACGCCAAAGAAAAGCGCACGCATCGTTAAGAAAGTGCTGGAGTCGGCCATTGCCAACGCTGAGCACAACCACGGTGCGGATATCGATGAGTTGAAAATTTCGACCATCGAAGTGAACGAGGCGCCGACGTTTCGTCGTTTTCGTGCTCGGGCCAAAGGTCGGGGCGCACGCATCATCAAGAGGAACAGTCACATCACTGTTCGGGTAGGGGACGAGTAAAGAGTATGGGCCAAAAAGTACATCCAATAGGCATTCGCCTCGGCATCGTCAAGGACTGGACGTCCAAGTGGTATGCCGATTCGAAAATGTTTCCCGAGTACGTGCGGCAGGATCATCTGTTGAGATCCTTCATTAAGAAGAAGCTCAAAGAGGCATCAGTTAGCAAAATCGCGATTGAGCGACCTTCGAAAAAGGTCAACATCACGATTCATACGGCGCGTCCGGGTATTGTCATCGGCAAGAAAGGCGAAGACATAGAAAAGCTTCGCGCCGAGGCCGCACACATTGTAGGTATGCGAGTTAGTGATGTGCGCATCAACATCGCAGAAGTGCGTAAGCCAGAGTTGGATGCACAGCTTGTAGCTGAGGGTATTGCCCAACAGCTTGAGCGGCGCGTGATGTTTCGACGCGCAATGAAGCGTGCGGTAACAAACACGATGCGAGTAGGTGCCGGTGGCATCAAGGTTAAGGTCGGTGGTCGCTTGAACGGTGCGGAAATCGCGCGTTCAGAGTGGTATCGCGAAGGTCGTGTGCCACTGCACACGTTCCGTGCGGATATCGACTATGGGTTCGCCGAGGCAAATACTACGTATGGCGTCATCGGTGTAAAGGTTTGGATTTTCAAGGGCGAGATTTTCGACAAGCCCGAAGCAGCAGCGGCAGAACCCACTGATGCAGCAGCAGGCGCGCGTTCTTAAGGAATCGCGTTTTCTGGGGATAAGAGATGTTACAGCCTAAACGAACAAAATTTCGCAAACAGCATAAAGGTCGCAACCGTGGCCTGGCGCATCGCGGCAGCTCGGTGTCTTTTGGCACTTACGGCCTCAAGTCAACGGGTCGTGGTCGGATGACGGCACGCCAGATTGAAGCGGCTCGTCGTGCGATGACGCGTCATATTAAACGTGGCGGAAAGATCTGGATTCGTGTTTTTCCGGACAAGCCGATCACAAAGAAGCCTTTGGAAGTACGCCAGGGTAAGGGCAAGGGCAACGTTGAATACTGGGTTTGCCAGATTCAGCCTGGCCGCATGCTCTATGAGATGGAAGGTGTGACAGAAGAAATTGCGCGCGAAGCATTTGCCCTCGCCGCAGCCAAGCTGCCATTCCCGACCGCATTTGTAACTCGGCAGGTGATGTGATGGAAGTTCAGGATCTCCGCAAAAAGTCGGTAGAGGAGCTCAGCGAGGAGCTCGTCGAATTGCGACGGGAGCAATTCAACCTGCGCATGCAGCAAGCGACGGGTGAGCTTTCACAACATACGCAGCATCGCCGAGTGAGAAAGGATATTGCACGCGTGAAAACAGTAATAACCGAACTGCAGCGCGCTGTGGGTGATAGCTAATGACTGAAGAAAATAAAACAGAGCAACGTACGATCGTTGGTCGTGTAGTCAGTGACAAGATGGATAAGACCGTTTCGGTTGCCATCGAGCGACTGATCAAGCACCCCATGTATGGAAAGTACATCCGCCGTACGACAAAGGTGCTTGCGCATGACGCAAGTAATGAGTGCAAGCCGGGTGATCGCGTTGCGATTACCGAGTGCAGGCCGATTTCGAAGAACAAATCCTGGGCTGTCGTCAACGTTGTTGAACGCGCTGCGGATCGGTAAAGACTTAGGAACCTAGCCATGATTCAGATGCAGACAGTTCTAGATGCGGCCGATAACTCTGGTGCTCGCCGTGTGCAGTGCATCAAGGTGCTCGGCGGCTCGAAGCGTCGCTATGCGGGCGTTGGTGATGTCATCAAAGTGAGCGTTAAGGATGCCATACCGCGCGGCAAGGTGAAGAAGGGTGAGGTCTACAACGCAGTTGTTGTCCGTACCCGCAAAGGTGTTCGTCGTAAGGATGGGTCTCTGATTCGCTTTGATGGTAATGCCGCAGTTCTGCTGAATGCACGTCTCGAACCGATCGGTACTCGTATTTTTGGCCCGGTCACGCGCGAACTGCGTACCAGCCAGTTTATGAAGATTATTTCGTTGGCACCCGAGGTTCTTTAAGAACCCAACAGACAATATGTAGGAGCGGCTTTAGCCGCGAATAATATGAACAAGATTAGAAAAGGCGACGAAGTCATCGTAAGAGCCGGCAAAGACAAGGGCCGACACGGCACTGTCTTGCAGGTATTTGACGATGGCCGCGTATTGGTCGAGGGCGTGAACCTCGCTAAGAAGCATACAAAGCCGAACCCAAACATCGGCGAGCAGGGTGGCATTCTCGATAAGGCAATGCCGCTCGATATTTCGAACATACTCGTGTTCAACCCGAAGACGAAAAAAGGCGAGCGCGTCGGTTTTCGTGTTGGAGACGACGGCAACAAGGTTCGCGTTTTTCGAAACGGCGACGTTGTCGACATCTAGGCTGGATTAAGAAATGTCACGATTACAGGAAAAATATCAGAACGATCTGACTGGTGAAATCCAACAGAAGCTCGGCCTGAAGAACACGATGGAAGTTCCACGCATCACTAAGATCACGCTGAATATGGGCGTCGGTGAGGCCGTTGCTGACAAGAAGGTTCTTGAGAATGCACGTGGCGACATGGAGAAGATCTCCGGTCAGCGGCCAGTGATTCGCCTCTCTCGCAAATCAGTGGCGGGCTTCAAGATTCGCGATGGGATGCCGATCGGATGCAAGGTCACGCTGCGTCGTGAGCGTATGTATGAGTTTCTCGATCGACTCGTCAATATCGCGATCCCACGTATTCGGGATTTCCGGGGGTTGAACCCGAAATCGTTCGATCGCCAGGGAAACTATAGCCTGGGTGTCTCCGAGCAGATTATTTTCCCGGAGATTAACTACGACGAGATTGATGCGATTCGTGGAATGGATATTACTATTACCACGACTGCGCGTAATGCAGAGGAAGGTAAAGCGCTTCTCGAAGCGTTCAACTTCCCATTTAAGAAATAAACAGGAATGTGGGAGCGGCTTGAGCCGCGACTGCGAAGACAGGAAAAACATGGCCAAGAAATCGATGATTGAACGCGAACGCAAGCGCACCAAGTTGGTCGCGCGCCAAGCCGAAAAGCGTGCTGCGCTTAAGGCGATCGTTCGTAACATCAACAGCTCGGATGACGAGCGCCATCAAGCGCAGACGAAGCTGAACGCATTGCCGCGTGATGGCAGCCCGTCGCGTCAACGTAATCGTTGCGCTATCACCGGGCGCCCGCATGGTGTGTATCGAAAGTTTGGCCTTGGTCGCAACAAGCTTAGAGAAGCAGCGATGAATGGCGAAATTCCAGGGCTCACCAAGGCCAGTTGGTAGGCGGAGACAGAACATGAGTATGACAGACCCAATCGCAGACATGCTGACCCGTATTCGTAACGGCCAGAAAGCTCGCATGGTGAGCGTTTCGATGCCGGCATCGAAGGCGAAGGAAGCAGTTGCGCAGGTACTGAAAGATGAGGGCTACATCACGGGCTATTCGAGCGATGGTGAGGACGCAACCAAGTCCCTCAGCATTGAGCTGAAGTATTTCGAAGGGGCTCCGGTTATCGAGCGAATTCAGCGGGCAAGTAGCCCGGGTCTTCGTATTTACCGCGGTAAGGAAGATTTGCCAAAAGTCCTCGGTGGACTCGGCGTTGCGATTGTTTCGACTTCCGCCGGTGTTATGAGTGACCGTAAGGCACGAGAAAAAGGTATTGGGGGTGAGGTTCTTTGCATCGTTTCCTGATGCTTCAGACCTTTCCTACTTGAGACAAGACTATGTCCAGAATTGCAAAAGAACCTGTTGAGCTGCCGAAAGGCGTCGAGTTCAAACAAGACGGCAATGTTGTCACCTTGAAGGGTGGCAAAGGTTCGCTGTCGCTTGAACTCAACAGCGAAGTGCAGCTCAGTCAGGAAGAAAACACGCTTTCAGTTGCGGCGCGTTCCGGTTCACGTTTCGCAGCGGCGATGTCGGGAACAACGCGCGCATTGTTGGCGAATATGGTGCACGGCGTTAGCGAAGGTTTTGTACGCAAGCTTGAGCTGGTTGGTGTTGGTTATCGCGCACAGGCGCAGGGCAATAAATTGAACCTGACGCTCGGCTTCTCTCATCCGGTGGTCTATGACGTACCGGAGGGCGTAACTGTTGAAACGCCGAGCCAGACAGAAGTTGTTGTTGCAGGGTCTGACAAACAGAAGGTTGGTCAGGTCGCATCCGAGATTCGTCGCTTCCGGCCACCGGAGCCCTACAAGGGCAAGGGCGTTCGTTACTCAGATGAGCGTGTAGTGCGTAAAGAAGCGAAGAAGAAGTAGTTTAGCGAGAAGATTATGAAGCTTGACAAGAAACAAAATCGTCTACGCCGTGCCCGCAAGGTTCGTGCAAAGATATCGGAACTCGAAGTGAACCGCTTGAGCGTTCATCGTACGCCGCGCCATATTTATGCGCAGGTGATTGCTCCGGATGGCGGAACGATACTGGTATCGGCATCTACGCTTGAGGCTGAGGTCCGCAAGGGCGTTAAGTCAGGCGGCAACGTTGAGGCCGCATCGATCGTTGGTGCACGAATCGCCGAGAAGGCGAAGGCCGCAGGCATTGATACCGTCGCATTTGACCGATCAGGTTTTCGCTATCACGGGCGCGTCAAGGCATTGGCCGATGCGGCACGTGAAGCTGGATTGAAGTTTTAAGGACCAATAATGGCAAGAAACGAACATGCACAGTCGGGCGATGATTTCATCGAGAAACTGGTTACGGTTAATCGAGTCGCCAAGGTTGTAAAAGGTGGTCGCCAGTTTGGCTTCACGGCGCTGACAGTAGTTGGTGACGGACAGGGTCAGGTTGGATTCGGTTACGGCAAGGCTCGCGAAGTACCCATCGCTATTCAAAAGGCGATGCAGAGCGCGCGTAAGAACATGATTGCCGTCAACCTGAATAACGACACGCTGCAGTACGCGAAGAAGGGTCGTCATGGCGCAACTAACGTTTACATGCAGCCCGCATCAGAAGGTACTGGCGTTATTGCCGGTGGTGCGATGCGTGCCGTATTTGAGTGTGCCGGTGTTCGAAATGTTCTGGCCAAGAGCTACGGTTCTCGCAACCCAATAAACGTTGTTCGCGCGACGATCAAAGCACTGTCCGAGATTCACTCTCCGCAGTCGATTGCAGCGAAGCGCGGCAAGAAAGTTAAGGAGATCGTGGCTTAGCCGCGGTCGTAACAAAGAGATATCAGAGACTTAGATCATGGCTAAGGCAAAAGAAATAAAGGTCACGCTGCTCAAGAGCAGGTTCGGTCGACTCAAGAGTCACCGCGCCTGCGTTGCCGGACTCGGTCTGCGGAAAATCCATCAGACTGTGACTGTGATAGATACGCCTGAGAATCGCGGCATGATCAGTCGAATCTCGTACCTGGTATCGGTAGAGGAAGCCTGACATGCGTCTTAATGATCTGTCACCCGGCAAGGGTGCGAAAAAAGTTGGTAAGCGCCGCGGGCGAGGACACTCTGCAGGTCAGGGCAAGACCAGTGGGCGCGGCCAGAAGGGCCAGAAAGCTCGCTCGGGTGGCTACCATAAGGTTGGCTTCGAGGGCGGCCAGATGCCGCTGCAACGTCGTTTGCCAAAAGTTGGTTTTAATTCCCGAATGGCGCGCCTGTCGGCAGAGCTGCGTTTGCACGAGCTGACCATTCCAACAGCAGACGTTGTTGATATCGAAGTTTTGAAGGCCGCCAACCTGGTTCCAGCCTTCGTCACCAAGGTGAAAGTCATCAAGTCTGGAAAAATTGAAAAAGCAGTGAAGCTCAAGGGCCTCGCTGTAACAAAGGGTGCCCGCGAAGCCATTGAAAAGGCTGGCGGGAGCATCGAAGACTAAGGTTTTTAACGAGAACTGACGTGGCAAAGAAGCCCCAACAAAATCCGGCGGATATCGCGAAAGCGGCAAGCAAAATGGGTGAACTTAAGGTTCGTATCCTGTTTCTTGTCGGCGCGCTGATCGTGTTTCGCGCTGGTACCTATATCCCGGTACCGGGTGTGGATCCTGTGGCGCTCGCTGACTTCTTCGAGCAGCAGGCTGGCGGGCTGCTGGGAATGGTGAACCTGTTCTCGGGCGGCGCACTGTCACGATTCGGCATCTTTGCGATGGGCATCATGCCGTACATTTCTTCGTCAATTATTATGCAGATGGCAAGCCACATTCTGCCGAGCCTGCAGCAGCTGCGTAAAGAAGGCGAGCAGGGTCGACGCCAGATCGTGAAATACACGCGTTATGGCACGGTCGCGCTGGCAAGTTTCCAGTCTGTCGCGGCAGCTTCCTGGTTGCAGGGTCAGACGGGTCTGGTTGTTAACCCTGGTCCTGCGTTTCTGGTGACGGCGTGTATTACGCTCGTTACTGGCACGGTCTTCCTGATGTGGCTTGGCGAGCAGATCACGGAGCGCGGTATTGGCAACGGCATCTCGATGATCATTCTGGCAGGTATTGTTGCAGGACTGCCCGCGGCCATCGCCGGCACCGCAGCGCTCGTGCGAAATGGTGAAATGTCACCGGCAACGGCAATACTGATGTTGGTTGGCGCAGTCGCCGCGATCGTCTTCGTCGTCTACATGGAGCGTGCGCAGCGGCGCATCACTGTGAACTATGCGAGGCGGCAACAGGGCCGCAAGATGTATCAGGCACAAAGCACGCATCTGCCGTTCAAGATCAACATGTCAGGTGTTATTCCGCCGATTTTCGCCTCCAGTATCCTGATGTTCCCGGCTACGATCGCACAGTTCTTCGGGCAGGCAGCTGAGCCGAATGCTGTGCAAAGAGCACTTCAGACTATCGGTGCGAATCTCGGTCCCGGGCAGCCAATATACGTATTGCTGTATGCGGCCATGATCATATTCTTCTGCTTCTTCTATACCGCTTTGATGTTCAACTCGAACGACACCGCGGACAACCTGAAGCGTTCGGGCGCTTTCGTTCCGGGTATACGACCCGGCGCGCACACGGCCGAGTACATTGACAAGGTACTGACACGGCTAACGTTCTGGGGTGCGCTTTACATCGCGGGCGTATGTTTGTTGCCGGAAATGGTTCGAATGTTCTATCCGAGCATGCCGTTTAGTTTCGGTGGTACGTCACTACTAATTCTCGTCGTCGTAACGATGGACTTCATGTCGCAGATGCAAGCGCACGCGATGAGCCAGCAATACGAAGGCATGATGCAGAAAGCAAATCTGCGAAATTACGGCAAAGGTGGCCAGGTACGCTGAGTTATCTCGGCGGATTACGGAGCAAGCTCATGAAAGTAAGAG
Organism: uncultured Woeseiaceae bacterium; assembly: GCA_964439125.1. Lineage (GTDB taxonomy): Bacteria > Pseudomonadota > Gammaproteobacteria > Steroidobacterales > Woeseiaceae > UBA1847. The sequence goes on from CAYTNO010000014.1 coordinate 8,909, forward strand.
CATCAGTTAAAAAAATATGCAGAAACTGCAAAATCATTCGTCGCAAGGGTGTCGTGCGGGTGATCTGTACTGACGCGCGTCATAAGCAGCGTCAAGGTTAAATTGAGGAAATATTAGTGGCACGTATAGCAGGCATAAACATTCCGCTGAACAAGCACGTCGTAATCGGATTAACTTCGATTTACGGTATCGGCAACTCGCGCGCAAAAAAGATTTGCGTAGAAGCTAATGTAGCTCCGAACACTCCGGTGAAGGATCTCGCAGAGCCAGAAGTTGCCAACCTCAGATCGGCGGTTGCGAAGTTTGAAGTCGAGGGCGATCTTCGTCGTGAGATTTCAATGAACATTAAGCGTTTGATGGACCTCGGGTCGTACCGCGGCATTCGTCATCGTCGCGGCTTGCCGCTGCGTGGACAACGCACTCGCACCAATGCACGCACGCGGAAAGGTCCGCGGCGTCCAATTAAGAGATAAGTAATGGCAGAGCCAAAGAAAAAGAAGGTCAAAAAGCACGTAGTTGATGCGATTGCTCACATACATGCTTCCTTCAACAACACCATCATCACGATCACCGATCGTCAGGGCAATGCTCTGTCGTGGGCAACTGCAGGTGGTTGCGGCTTTCGCGGTTCGCGTAAGTCGACACCGTTTGCTGCACAGGTCGCGTCTGAGAAGGCTGGTCGTACAGCGCTGGATTTCGGGGTTAAAAACCTGGACGTGCGCGTACGTGGGCCGGGCCCAGGCCGTGAGTCTGCAGTGCGCGCACTGAATTCGCTGGGTTTTCGTATTCAAAACATCGAGGACGTAACACCGATTCCTCACAACGGCTGTCGCCCGCCTAAGAAGCGGCGGGTATAGAGGCTTAAGTAATGGCAAGATATTTAGGACCAAAATGTAAACTGTCCCGCCGCGAAGGCACGGATCTGTTTCTGAAGAGTGGCGTCAGGCCGCTCGAATCGAAGTGCAAGCTCGACGTGCCGCCAGGTGGCGCACCTCAGCGTCGTCCGCGTTTGTCGGATTACGGTTTGCAGCTTCGCGAAAAGCAGAAGCTCCGTCGCATGTATGGCGTGCTCGAAAGACAGTTTCGTAACTACTACAAACGTGCTGCTCAGTTAAAGGGCTCAACGGGTGAAAACCTGTTGCGCTTGCTCGAGGGCCGTTTGGACAACGTCGTTTACCGTATGGGGTTTGCGTCAACGCGCGCCGAAGCACGGCAGCTCGTTAGTCACAAGAGCATCGAGGTCAACGGCAAAGTAGTCAACATTCCGTCTGCGCAAGTTTCGGCAGGCGATTCAATCGGTATTCGTGAAAAAGCACGCAAACAACTTCGCATTCAAAACGCGATCGAAATTGCGGGCCAGGTCGGCCTACCTGAATGGGTGGTTGTCGACACGAAAAAGATGTCGGGTGTTATGAAATCGTTACCGGATCGGCAAGACGTTCTCCCGGACATTAACGAAAACCTCGTCGTCGAGCTGTACTCCAAGTAGTCAGGAAGGAATATCCCCATGCAGGAATCTGTACATGAATTTCTGAAACCGCGCGTAGTTAAAGTAACGCCGGTTAATGATCTGTTGGCCAAAGTGGTCATCGAACCTTTTGAACGTGGTTTCGGCCACACACTGGGCAATGCGCTGCGTCGTATTCTGCTTTCGTCGATGCCGGGTGCTGCAATCACCGAGGCGGAGATCGAAGGTGTGTTGCATGAGTACACGAGTATCGAAGGCGTGCAGGAAGACGTCGTCGACATCCTCTTGAATCTCAAGCAAGTCGCTGTTCGCATGCATACGCGAGACAATGCAGAGCTTAGAATTTCGAAGAAAGGCCCGGGCCCTGTAACAGGTGCGGACATTCAGCTCGACCACGATGTCGAGATTATGAATCCGGACTTGGTCATTGCGAACCTGACCAAAGCGGGCGAGCTGAACATGGTGCTTAGAGTGGAGCGCGGTCGTGGTTATCGACCGGCAACGCAGCGCCCGGTATTCGAGGAGCAGACTGGTCCGATTGGGCGCCTGCAACTCGATGCGTCGTTCAGCCCCGTGCACCGCGTCACGTACAACGTCGAAGCGGCTCGCGTTGAGCAACGTACCGATCTGGACAAGTTGATTATCGAGATCGAGACTAACGGTACGATTGATCCTGAAGAAGCCATTCGCCGCGCGGGTAGCATCCTTAAAGATCAGTTGTCCGTCTTCGTTGACCTGCAGGGTCAGGAAGATGGTGATAATGCACAGGCCGAGAGTCAGGTTGACCCGATATTGTTGCGTCCGGTTGACGAACTCGAACTTACGGTTCGTTCGGCGAATTGCCTCAAAGCTGAGAACATCATGTACATAGGTGATCTCGTACAACGTACCGAAGTCGAGCTCCTGCGTACGCCAAACCTCGGCAAAAAGTCACTGACCGAGATCAAAGAAGTCCTCGAAGGTCACGGTCTGGGTCTGGGCATGCGTCTTGAAAACTGGCCGCCACCAAGTCTGCGTCCGGAACACGAGCTCGGCTTGCCGGCTTAAGATTACACCGGGTTCAGGGCACTTCTCTTAAAAGCGTGCTGAACCCAAGTACCTATAGGTAAAGAATAATGCGCCATAGAAAATCCGGTCGTCGACTGGGTCGTAACAGCTCACATCGCAAGGCTATGTTTAGCAACATGGCCGTGTCGATGCTGAAACACGAGACGATCAAAACGACGTTACCGAAAGCCAAAGAACTGCGCCGCGTCGTCGAGCCGCTGATTACTCTTGCCAAAGAGGATAGCGTCGCGAATCGGCGTTTGGCGTTCAGTCGCCTGCGCGATAAAGAAGCGGTCGGCAAGTTGTTCTCTGAGCTTGGTCCACGGTTTAAGGATCGGCCAGGAGGCTACCTGCGGATTCTCAAGACGGGACCACGTCCGGGCGATGCAGCACCAATGGCAATCGTAATGATGACTGACCAGGCACCAGAGGCTGAAGCAGTAGAAGCAGCAGGGGCGTAACCTTTGACACGTCGCTCTCGCAAATTCTGTACAAAAAAACCGGGCCATGGCCCGGTTTTTTTATGTCTCTTGTGGCGTAGCCTGGCTTTTGGTCAGCTTGTCGATGAGACGCGAGACATATTCGGGTGAGTGCGTGTTCTTCGCAACCAGGGTGTAGACGGTAGGTACTACCACCAGCGTCAGGACCACGGAGAACGTTACTCCGAAGAACACAACGGCGCCGATTGATTGCCGTGATAACGCGCCGGCCCCTGATGCAAGCAATAGCGGTACAGAACCAAACGCCGTACACATGCTGGTCATCAGAACAGGCCGCAGGCGCGTCTTCGCGGACTGAACAACGGCTTCTCGGTACTCCGTTCCTTTGTCCCGCAGTTGATTCGCGAATTCGACGATAAGAATACCGTTCTTGGCGGCGAGACCGATGAGCATGATTGCTCCAATCTGGCTGTAGACATTCAGTGTCGAGCCGAATATCACGAGGCCGAATAGCGCTCCGGTAATGGCAAGTGGCACCGTTGTCATGATAATGAGCGGGTGTCTAAAGCTCTCAAACTGTGCCGCAAGCACCAGATAAGCAATGACAAGCGCCAGTGCAAATGTCATGTAAATAGCGTTTCCCGTGTTCTTGAAGTCGCGTGATTCACCATCGTAGTTGAGGCGCACAGCTGGTGGCAGGTTCTCCTCGACGATGGCTTCCAGGTCTTCTACTGCTTCTCCCAACGAATAGCCTTTCCCAAGCGAAGCACTGATTGAAATAGAGCGCAGGCGATCAAAGCGCCGCAGGTCAACGGGGCCGGCAATTTCTTGCAGCTGGACGAGATTGGATAGCGGTATCAGCTGCCCCGAACGTTCTGATCTGACATAGATACTCTCCAGGTCGCTTGGAGTTTGGCGTCCTTCTTCGCGACCCTGCAATATGACGCGGTACTCCTCGCCCTGGTCAATGAATGTCGTTACGACTCTGGAGCCCAGAATAGTCTCCAGCGTTCGGCCAACGTTGGACAACGAGACACCAAGGGCAGCGGCTCTGTCTCGATCAATCGTCACGTCGATTTTGGGTTTACGCTCTTTGTAGTTGGATTGGATGTTGGACAGGCCTGGAAGCTTCTCAGCTTCACGAATAACGATGTCACGCCACTCTGCCAATTCGTCATAGTTCGTGCCGCCAAGCACAATATTGAGTGGCCGGCTGCTCTGGCCAAGGCTCCAGGAGCCCGGCGCAAATGCGAAAGCCTGGACTCCCGGCAATTGTGCGAGCTGCTGGTTCCACCCCTGCACGATATCGTTGGCTGAACGATCCCGCTTCGACCAGACCTGCAATGGCGAAAGTACCATGCCGGTATTTACGTCGCTGCCTGCGCCCCAACTTCCCGACCGGCCGAGCGCGCGCAGGGCATCACCGCGCACCACGTCCTTAAGAACTATCTGTTCAGCCTTCTTAATGTATCCGAGAGTGTAATCGAGGCTCGCACCATCGGGCGCCGTCAACCTGATCATTGCAAAAGCACGATCTTCACGCGGCATATATTCAACCGGCAGGATATTGAGCAGGCTCAAGCTGCCCAGGAAAACAAGCAGAGTAGTTCCGATCACGAGCACGGGGTGCTTAACAACTCGCCTGATTAACCGTTCGTACAAATCGGATAGTCGTCGGAAGCGGCGGTCAAGCGCTCTCGCCAGTCGCCCACGATGCAGTCGATTGTCGCCGAACAACTTCGACGTCATCATAGGTACCAATGTCAGCGCAATGAGGCTCGAAAACATGACGGCCGCGGCGAGCGAAATACCGAACTCGCCAAAGATCAATCCGATGTTTCCCGGCATGAACGACACCGGGAGAATGACCGCAACGAGAACAAGCGTAGTCGCAATGACGGCGAAACCAATCTCGCGGCTGCCATTTGTGGCCGCAAGCAAGGTCGGTTCCCCGGTCTCTATGCGGCGCACGATGTTCTCAAGTACAACAATCGCGTCATCAACAACAAGCCCGATAGCAAGCACGAACCCAAGTAAAGTCAGCGTATTGATCGAAAAATCGAGCGCCGCCATTACGATAAAAGCCGAGATGATCGAAATCGGAATAGTAACGGCGGGGATGATTGT
>CAYTNO010000015.1:0-12616 GCA_964439125.1 uncultured Woeseiaceae bacterium
CGCGCCAGGCTGGCCGGCGTTGCCGTCGATGCGGTTTTCGACAGTGTCTCGGTGGCGACGACGTTCAAAGAGAGGCTGTCGGAAGTCGGCGTCATCTTCTGCCCCTTCTCCGAAGCCGTCGCGAATCATCCGGAACTGGTGCAGAAATATCTTGGCACCGTCGTACCGCAGCGTGACAACTTTTATGCTGCGTTGAACTCTGCTGTGTTCAGCGAGGGCTCATTTGTCTACATTCCCAAAGGCGTGCGCTGCCCGATGGAGTTGTCCACCTACTTCCGCATTAACGCCGCCAACACCGGACAGTTTGAACGTACGCTGATCATCGCCGACGAAGGCAGCCACGTAAGCTATCTCGAAGGCTGCACGGCACCGATGCGCGACGAAAACCAGTTGCACGCCGCCGTGGTGGAACTCGTCGCGCTGAAAGATGCCGAGATCAAGTATTCGACGGTTCAAAACTGGTATCCGGGCGACGAAAACGGCGTTGGAGGTATATACAACTTCGTAACAAAGCGTGGCGATTGCCGTGGCGCCAACTCGAAGATCTCCTGGACACAAGTCGAAACCGGTTCGGCAATCACCTGGAAGTATCCGAGCTGCCTGTTGCGCGGCGACAATTCTGTCGGCGAGTTTTACTCAGTGGCCGTCGCTAACAACTATCAGCAAGCCGATACCGGCACGAAGATGATCCACATCGGTCGCAACACGAGTAGCACGATCGTCTCGAAGGGAATATCTGCTGGACATGCAGAGAATGCCTATCGCGGCCTTGTACGCGTCATGCCACAGGCCGATGGCGCTCGTAACCACACGCAATGCGATTCTCTGTTAATCGGCAAGAACTGCGGCGCGCACACATTTCCGTATATGGAAATCAAGAATCCCGGGGCACGCGTCGAGCACGAAGCGACCACCTCGAAAATCTCAGCGGATCAGCTATTTTACTGCCGTCAGCGAGGCATCAGCGAAGAAGATGCCGTCAACATGATCGTTAATGGCTTCTGTAAGGAAGTTTTCAAAGAACTACCGATGGAGTTCGCTGTGGAGGCACAAGCCCTTCTCAACGTCAGCCTCGAAGGCGCCGTCGGCTAAGGAATCCCCATGCTCGAAATCAATAATCTCAAAGCGACTATCGGCACCACTGAAATACTCCGTGGCTTGTCGCTTAGCGTCAATGCCGGTGAAGTTCACGCCATCATGGGCCCGAACGGGTCTGGTAAAAGCACGCTCGCACAAGTTATCGCGGGTCACGCCGATTACGAAGTTACCGACGGTACCGTCACCTACAAAGGTAGCAATCTCCTCGAACTCGAACCGGAGGAGCGTGCGCGGGAAGGCATTTTCCTGGGCTTTCAGTACCCGGTGGAAATTGCTGGCGTTAACAATGCATACCTGCTCAAAGCTTCGATGAACGCGAAGCGCAAACATCAGGGCCTCGAAGAAATTGATGCGTTTGAATTTCTTAAACTCGCCAAGGAAAAGATGGCGCTACTCGACATGGATCCCAAGTTCTTGAATCGTGGCGTTAACGAAGGCTTCTCGGGCGGTGAGAAAAAGCGCAATGAGATTTTGCAGATGGCCATGCTGGAACCGAGCCTTGCCATCCTCGACGAAACAGATTCCGGCCTCGATATCGATGCGTTGCGTGCCGTCGCCGAAGGCGTCAACTCGCTGCGCACACCCGATAGAGCCATTATTCTCGTAACGCACTATCAACGCCTGCTCGATTACATCGAACCTGATTTCGTTCACGTTCTATCTGAGGGACGTATCGTTCGCTCAGGCGACAAATCGCTGGCGCTGCAGCTCGAAGAGAAAGGCTATGACTGGGTGCGCGAGGCGGCGACCGGATGAAATCCAGGCTCCTCTCAATGGATGCGCTTGGCGGCGCTATCGCGCGACTGCCGGACGACCGCCTGACACCTGTGCGAAACGCGGCCTTTGCGCACCTGCGTGAGCACGGACTGCCGACGAAACGCGACGAAGACTGGAAATATACTGACCTCGCTCCGCTCGTAGGCATTGGCAACCAGTGGCTGGATCTGGGTGGTGATGTAACGCCACAGGCCGACACATCGGACGTATCTGATCGCATCCAGAAAAACATCGATGCCGATTGGCTGCTGATTTCCAACGGGCAAGTCGACGCGGATTCTGTTGCAGCCCTGGCTCAGGATGGCGTCACAGTTGAATTGCTTAGTAAACATGACAGTTCGGCTGATTTTTCAGCGCCGTTGACCGACCTTAATACCGCGTTGTTGCGTGACGGCTTGCGTATCAGTATCGCTGCCAATCATTCTGTAAAGAGACCCATTGGCATATTGGTCATCGATATCGCCGCAACGGCAGCCACCCTCAGCCAGATTCGCGCCGATGTAATCGTCGGCGCAAACAGCACGTTGGACCTCATTGAGTATCACGCGTCCTCCGGGGAAGGCGAGCACTACGCCAACTCTGTGATCAACCTGACCCTGGAAGATAATGCTCGTGCTAATTGTGTAAGAATTCAGGATCGCGACCGCGCGCATAACCAGACTGGCCGGATGGCCGTCACGCTTGGGCGCGACAGTCAATTTCATCATTGCGCATTCGATTTCGGCGGCCGGTTGATTCGCAACGACCTTACTGTCGATATTGCCAAGCCCGGCTCGGCAGCGGTCTTCGACGGCCTGTATCTCGCTGGCGAGAACCAACACATCGATAATCACACGCGAGTTGACCATCGAGTCGGACCAGCGACCTCGCAGCAGGAGTATCGCGGTGTCCTCACGGCGAATGCACGCTGCATCTGGAATGGCAAAGCCATCGTCCATGAAGGTGCTGACGGGACCGATGCCAAACAGGCCAACCACAACCTGTTGCTATCGGACAAAGCCGAGATTGATGCGAAACCTGAACTTGAGATTTACACGGACGATGTGAAGTGCAGCCACGGTACAACCGTCGGTCAACTTGATGAAACATCGCTTTTCTATTTACGAACTCGCGGCATCGACAAAGTCGGCGCCAGGAAAATTCTGACAACTGCATTCGCGCAGACGATCGTGAGCAAGCTCCCCATCGAGGCACCACGCGAATCTCTTGCTGAGCTGGTCTCCGCCCGGCTTTCCAGAATGCTCGAGGCAGCCGCCGAATGACCAGCGCACAAAAAGAACGTACGCATGAGGCCTCCGTTGAAAATTATCGGCAGGACTTCCCGGCGTTGCAGCAGACGATCAGCGGTCATCCGCTGGTGTACCTTGATAGCGCGTCTTCTGCTCAGCAACCCGCGTCTGTCATTGAGACTGTCGCCGAGTATCAACGCAACGACCACTCGAATGTGCACCGTGGCGTGCATACGCTTAGCCACCGGGCGACCGAAGCATACGAAGGTGCGCGCGATAAAATTCAGGGCTTCATCAATGCAGCGAGCCGAAATGAAATCATACATACGAGCGGCACAACCGAATCCATCAACCTGGTAGCTCAAAGTTATTGCCGTCCGCTGCTGTCCGCTGGCGACAAGATCCTCACTACGGAGCTCGAACATCATTCGAACATCGTGCCATGGCAACTGGTTTGCGAGCAGACGGGCGCCGAACTGATCGTCGTACCGATTGATGACCGCGGCCAGCTGAACCTGGATGAATTTGACAACTTGCTGACGGAAGACGTTCGCTTCATGGCGATTGGTCATGTATCGAACGCGCTCGGCACCATCAATCCGGTCAAAGAGATTGTCGAGAAGGCTCATGCGTTCGACATTCCTGTTCTTGTTGATGGCGCACAAGGTGTGCCGCACATGCAAATTGATGTGCAGGATCTTGGTTGCGATTTCTATGCGTTCTCCGGGCACAAGATGTATGGCCCGACCGGCACCGGCATATTGTATGGCCGTGAGAAACTGCTTGAGGCAATGCCGCCCTACAAGGGTGGTGGCGACATGATTATCGAGGTGTCATTCGATGGCACAGTGTTCAACGAATTACCGTACAAGTTCGAAGCCGGAACACCGAATATATCCGGTGTAATCGGGCTCGGCGCAGCGGTCGACTACCTGCAATCAGCTGGTTTACAGCAGATTGCACGGCACGAATCCTGGTTGCTCGACTACATGACTCAGGAAATCGGCAAGATCGACGGCATCCGCCTCATCGGCACCGCTGAAAACAAGGCCAGCGTGCAGTCCTTCCTTCTGGACGACATTCACGCGCATGACCTCGGCACCATACTCGATCACCAGGGCGTAGCTATTCGCACGGGCCACCATTGCGCCATGCCCGTCATGAGCTTTTTCAAGATACCTGGAACGGCGCGCGCCTCTCTCGCGCTGTACAACAATACTGCCGACATCGATCAACTGATTGTTGCCCTAAAAAAGGCGCAACAACTGTTCGCATGAACGCGGCCTTCGACAACAACGACGACATGCGCGATTTGTACCGCGAGCTGATACTTGATCACGCCAGAAACCCGCGTCACTTCGGCAAGCTCGACGATGCAACGCACTGCGCAGATGGTATTAACCCCTTATGCGGCGACAAACTGCGACTGTATTTGCGTGTTAACGAGGATCAGTCGATCGCTGCTGCCGGTTTCGAAGGCTCCGGTTGCGCTATTTCTGTCGCATCTGCATCGCTGCTCACTGATCTGATCATTGGCTTGCCCTCATCTCAAGCACAAAATTATTACAGCGCAGTCATGCAGAGACTTAGCACTCCTGACGCGATCGTCGCTGAGTCTGATTCAATTGACCTTGGCAAACTCAAGGCACTCGACGGTGTGCGAGAGTACCCGTCGCGTGTCAAATGCGCGACGCTTGCCTGGCATGCCATGAATTCGGCATTGAACAACCAATCCACACCGGTATCAACGGAGTAACACTATCCATGTTTGGTCACACCAATGAGCCAATAGCCCTGTCACGGGACGTCAAGGCAATCATCATTCCTGCCGGTGAAGAACTTACGCTGCGCGAAGGTACCACTGGATTCATTACGCAATCGCTGGGCGGCAGCTTCACAGTGTACGTCGAAGGCAATCTGTTCCGCATAGCCGGTGCCGACGCCGACGCATTGGGCAAAGAGCCCGTGCCGCCACCCGAGGTTCCGGACAATCCATCAGATGCCGACATTGAGGCTGTCATCTGGTCTCAGCTCAAAACCTGTTACGACCCTGAAATTCCCGTCGACATCGTCGAACTGGGGCTGATATATCGCTGCCAGATAGAAGCACTGGGCAATGGCCAACGCTCTGTCACAGTTGACATGACACTGACAGCACCGGGCTGCGGCATGGGCGATGTCCTGGTGCAGGATGCTCGAGAGAAAATCGCAGTCATACCGACAGTCTCGGACGTTGATGTCCAGCTGGTATTCGACCCGCCCTGGAACCAGGGCATGATGTCCGAAGAAGCGAGACTCCAGACCGGGCTGATGTAGAATTAGCGTATACCAATCGCAGCAGCCGACGATGAAAACTCTAACCCTGGTTCGCCACGCCAAGTCCAGCTGGCACGACACCGACCTCAGCGATCGAGAACGTCCACTTAATAAGAGAGGCCTTCGCGATGCGCCGATTATGGGTCGACGCGCCGTCGAAGCCGGCCTCAGACCCTCACTGATCGTCGCCAGCCCCGCGGTTCGCGCCTGGACAACAGCGAAAGTATTCGCAACGGAGCTGGGATACCCCGTCGAGTTTTTGCAGCGCGAGGATGATATCTATCTCGCGTCACTCGACAGGCTCCTGGATGTCGTTGCATCTCAGGATGCTGGCTTCAATAACCTGATGTTATTTGGACACAACCCGGGGCTTACGGACTTCGCCAATTACCTGTCGCCAGGCCTGACCAATAACCTGCCTACGGCCGGAATTGTTTCAGTTGAGTTTGATCGAGACGACTGGTTATTGTTCGAAAGGCCGAAAATAGAATTGGTCGCATACGACTACCCGAAAAAACATTAACATTCCGGCACATTGACGGCTAAGCCACCCTGCGAGGTCTCTTTGTAACTTGACGACATGTCGAGACCTGTTTGCCGCATCGTTTCAATGACCTGATCCAATGACACTTTGTGCGTCCCATCGCCGTGCATTGCCAGTCTCGCTGCATTGATGGCTTTGACGGCACCCATCGCGTTGCGCTCGATGCACGGAATCTGCACAAGACCGCCAATTGGGTCGCAGGTCAGACCCAGGTTGTGTTCCATGCCGATTTCGGCAGCTTCCTCGATGTGGTCGTTTGAGCCGCCAAATGCCGCCGCCAACCCTGCTGCCGCCATTGAACACGCAACACCAACCTCGCCCTGACATCCCATTTCTGCGCCCGAGATCGAGGCATTCACCTTGTAGAGGATACCAATGGCACCTGCCGTAAGAAGGAACGTTCGCACACCCTCTTCGGACGCGCCTGGCACAAACCTGACGTAGTACATCAATACCGCCGGGATGATACCTGCAGCGCCGTTGGTCGGAGATGTCACGACACGTCCGCCAGCAGCGTTTTCCTCATTGACCGCGATTGCGAAAGCGTTGACCCACTCCATCGCGTCCAAAGCCGATGTCTCTCCTCGTTCCGTAAGCCGACGATGCAACTTTGCCGCGCGTCGCAATACAGCCATGCTGCCGGGGAGTACGCCGTCACTGCGCAGGCCACGGTCGATGCATGAACGCATCGCCGCCCAGAGATCCGATAGACGTTTCTCGATTTCATCCGAAGATCGCCATTGCCTCTCATTCTGGTAAACGAGTTCTGCGATGCTCAAGCCATTGTCTGCAGCCACCTTAAGCAGGGAGTCACCACTATCAAAGAAGTACAGTGGCTCGCCGTCCTGACTCGCGGCCTCAGGTTCCTCGTCGCGTACGATAAATCCACCACCCAGCGAATAGTATTTTTGTTCGGATAACACGTCGTTCGACGCCGAAGATGCAACAAAGCGCATACCATTCGTGTGCCGCGGCAACTCTTTCTTAAACTCGAACTTCAAATCCGCTTCGGGATCGAATTCGATCTGCCCGATCGCTGGTATTTTGATGAGCTTCTCGCGGTGCACTTTGCGCAGCGTATTTTCCACATCGTCAGGATCTATCGTTTCCGGCGTAAACCCCATCAGGCCAAGAATCACGGCAGAATCCGTGCCGTGCCCTTTGCCCGTGAATGCCAATGAACCGTACAAAGTAACTTCAATTCGCGATACCTGCACAGACAGTGAACCGAGTTGTCGGGCGAATTCCCCCGCGGCTTTCATCGGTCCGACCGTGTGCGAACTGGATGGCCCGATACCAACTTTGAAGATATCGAAGACGCTGATCGCTGCCACAGATCAGTCCGAGCCGAGGGTCAGCAAACTCGCATTGCCGCCAACGGCTGCCAGATTGGTGCTTACCGTATATTCCGTGCCAAAGCGCGGGAGGTAATGCGGGCCGCCGGCCTTCGGCCCGGTCCCGGACAGGCCGCGCCCACCGAACGGTTGTACGCCGACAACAGCGCCAATCATGTTGCGGTTGACGTAAAGGTTACCAGCACCCGAACGCAGCGCGAGAGCCCTGGCGCGCGAATCAATGCGACTGTGCAGGCCCATCGTCAAACCAAAACCTGTGCCATTCACGGCGTCGATTGTCTTCTCGAGGTCCCTGGCCTTGAATCGCAGCACGTGCAGAACCGGCCCAAATACTTCATCGGTCAGTGCATCGATCGAGTCGATCTCGACAAGCGTCGGCGCGAAAAACGTGCCCGCGCTCGTCGTGTCGTCCAGCGTGCATCGGTGCAGGATGTTCTGTTCTTTCGACATGCGCTCAACGTGCGAGATCAGCGATGACCTTGCCGAATCGTCGATGATTGGCGCCACATCCGTTGACAACAAGGCCGGATCGCCGACTGACAGCTCCTCCATGTGCCCGATAAGCAGGTCTTCCACTTTCGAGGCTATATCCTCTTGTACACACAGCAGGCGCAACGCCGAACACCGCTGACCCGCGCTGTTGAAAGCAGAATACAGGCTGTCGATGACGACCTGGTGCGGTAACGCTGTGCTATCCACAAACATTGCGTTTTGCCCGCCGGTCTCAGCAATCAAAACGCCAATAGGACCATCGCGATTCGCCAGTGTCTGATTGATCACACGTGCCGTTTCGTTCGACCCGGTCAGCGCGACTCCGGCAAGACGTGGATCGGCGATTGCTCTGGCGCCAATGGTTCGGCCGGGTCCCGGCAAGAAGTGCAGCACCGCCGGCGGCACACCTGCCTCGTGCAGCAATTGGATCGCCCTGAAGGCGAGAACTGGCGTCGGCGCCGCCGGCTTTGCCAGCACGGCGTTTCCGGCAGCCAATGCCGCCGATACCTGACCCGTAAAAATCGCCAGTGGGAAATTCCAGGGGCTAATACATACAAAGACACCTCGACCACGCAGTCCGTGCACGTTGCGCTCGCCGGTTGGGCCGGGCATCACTGTTGGCTCGCCAAATAGCTCGCTGGCGCGAGCCGCGTAGTAGCGCAGAAAATCGACGGCCTCTCGCAGCTCAGACATGGCATCCGGAATGAGTCTGCCGCCCTCCGATACGATCAAAGCCATCAATTCCGCTGCGTTTTCCTCGAATAAATCCGCTGCACGATTCAGGATTACGGCCCGCTCTGCTGCGGGCACAAGATCCCAGGCTTTCTGTCCGACCACCGCCTGATCTAATGCTGCATCGACGTGTTCAGACGTTGCCTGCTGACAGATACCAATGACATCCGAACGGTCAGCCGGATTCGTCGATGGCATCTCTTCACCGGCCATGGCTTTACCACCTACGATCGGGTGCGCCGTGTATTGCTTGTCACGTACTGCCTGCATGTCGGCCAGCAGACGAATTCTCACATTGTGATCAGCCAGGTTCATGCCTTTGGAATTGCTTCGTTCCGGCAAGAACAGATCAGCCGGCGCATCGATTTTCGAGTGCGGCTGACACTCGTGTTGCCGCGTCGTAATAATCGGATCGGCGACGATGTCCTCAACTGCAATCGACTCATCAACGATACGATTTACGAATGAGGTATTTGATCCATTCTCGAGCAAACGTCTCACGAGGTACGGCAGTAAGTCCTCGTGGCTGCCGACAGGAGCATAGACACGGCAGGGACGGTTAAATCGTTCAGGGTTGATCACCTCAGCGTACAACTCCTCACCCATTCCGTGCAGACGCTGAAATTCATAGTCTCGCCGAGACCCGGCAAAGTGGATAACGCTCGCGAGTGTGTGCGCATTATGTGTTGCGAACTGCAAGTACAAGGCCTCACCAGCATCCAACGCTTGCCGCGCGCAGGCGAGATATGAAACGTCACTGTGTGCTTTCCGCGTGAAGACCGGGTAGCTCGAGAGCCCGTTCTCCTGGGCGAGCTTGATCTCGGCATCCCAATAGGCGCCTTTGACCAGTCGCACCGGAATGCGCCGCCCAACCTCATTCGATAAATCCACAAGATATCTAAAGACATCCCGTGCGCGCCGCTGATACGTCGGTACCGCAAGACCGAAGCCTTCATATCCGTTCAGCGCCGGGTCCCGGTAGACGCGGTCGAACAGTTCGAGAGAGAGCTCGAGGCGGTCGGCCTCCTCGGCATCGATCGTCAGACCGATACCGCTTTCCTTTGCGTGGATAGCCAGCTCCGTAACCTTCGGAACAAGCTCACTCAGTACGCGGTCCTGCTGCGTGAACGAAAAACGCGGATGCAGCGCAGAAAGTTTTACGGAAACACCGGGCGCCGCGAATATGTCCTCCGCTTCCTGCAATGGATGCGCGCCGATCTCTGTTACGCCTGCGTGATACGCGTCCATGTAACGCTGCGCATCGGCCGAGGTCAGTGCAGCCTCGCCGAGCATGTCGAATGAATAGCGGTAGCCGTGATTGCCACCCTTCGCCGATCGACGCAGCGCCTCACCGATGGTCCTTCCCATAACGAACTGGTGGCCCATGATCTTCATGGCTTGTCGCATTGCTGTGCGCACCACGGGCTCTCCGGCGCGGTTTACAAGCTTGCCCAGCAGATTAATCGGGTTGTTCTTTGTCGACTCATCGAGTTGCAGCAATTGCCCCGTTAACATCAAACCCCAGGTTGACGCATTGACGAATAACGAGTCACTCACCCCCAAATGGTCTTTCCACCGGGCCGAGGTAATTTTGTCTGCGATCAGACGATCCGCGGTATCTGCATCCGGAATGCGCAGCAATGCTTCTGCAATACACATCAGCAGCACGCCTTCCTCGGACGAGAGGTCGTATTGCTGCAGGAATGCATCGATACCGCCTTCCTTGGCTTTGTTTTTGCGTACGGCGCGGACGAGCTCGCTCGCCGTTTCCTGAATCTTTGAACGCATAGCCTCGCCCGAATCGGCAGCTTCCGCCAGCTCGCGAACGAGCGCTGCTTCATCGGTCAGGTAGAGGTCGTTAATGGCCGGAATGGCGCCGGGTTTTGCGGCCGCTTGATCAGTGAATCGCATCGTCAATACCCTGTGTTTTGAAGATTTCCCAGCCCCGCATCTTGCTATACTTTGCGTCTCTTGAATATAGCGGCGTAACGCAATGTCAGCCCAGTTTCTGCAGTCTCTTTCCGAACAAACCGAGGCCCTGAAATCTCAGGGTTTGTACAAGTCAGAACGCCTGATTGCGGGCCCACAGCAGGCCGCAATTGATGTCCGGAATAACGGTGGCGTTCAGCACGTGCTCAATCTGTGCGCTAATAATTACCTGGGACTGGCCAATCACCCGCAGGTCATCGCCGCTGCGCACAAGGCGCTGGATGAATTTGGCTACGGTATGGCCTCCGTCCGCTTTATCTGCGGTACTCAGACCATGCACAAGGAACTCGAGCAGCGCATCAGCGACTTTCTTGGCACTGAAGACACCATCCTCTATCCGTCCTGTTTCGATGCCAATGGTGGCTTGTTCGAGACCATTCTCGGCAAAGAAGATGCTGTCATTAGTGACGCTCTTAACCATGCCAGCATCATTGACGGAATCCGTCTGTCCAAGGCGCAGCGGTTCCGCTACCAGCACAACGACATGCACGACCTGCAGGAGCAACTGCAGGCTGCGAAAGAGGCCAACGTCCGGCTAATTGTTAGCGACGGCGTGTTTTCAATGGACGGCACCATTGCCGATTTGAAAGCCATTTGTAACCTGGCCGATTCGCACAACGCCCTGACCATGATCGATGATTGCCACGCCAGTGGCTTCCTCGGCAAAACCGGTCGCGGCACACACGAGTTTCGGGATGTCATGGGGCGCATCGACATCATCACGGGAACGCTCGGCAAAGCGCTGGGCGGCGCGTCAGGTGGATTCACCTCAGGACGCAAGGAAATTGTCGGCTGGCTCAGACAGCGCTCTCGCCCCTACCTTTTTTCAAATTCAGTAGCGCCGCCCATCGCTGCGGCGTCGATCGCTGTATTCGACCTTCTCGAACGCGACAGCTCATTGCGCGAACAACTCCACGAAAACGCTGCGTATTTCCGCAACAAGTTGACTGAGCGAGGTTTCGACCTCAAACCGGGCGAACATCCGATTATTCCGGTTATGCTCGGAGATGCCAGGCTGGCTACGACGATGGCCGACGAGTTGCTTAAGCGTGGCGTTTACGTCGTCGGTTTCTCTTTCCCGGTCGTGCCCGAAGGCCAGGCACGAATCCGTACGCAAGTGTCCGCGGGACTAAGCCGCGAACAACTCGACCAGGCGGTCGAGGCATTTACTGATGTTGGACGTGAACTTAAGGTCATAAGCTAATGAAAGCATTAGTAAAATCGAAGTCAGAACGCGGCATCTGGATGGAAGATATTGGCCTACCAGAGGTCGGTCATAACGACGTCCTGATCAAGATCAACCAAACCGCCATTTGCGGCACTGACATTCACATTTTCAAATGGGACGACTGGGCGAAGGCGACCATTCCGGTGCCGCTCGCGATCGGGCATGAGTTTTGCGGTGAGATCGTCGAATGCGGCAGCGAGGTAAAAGGTTTCGAGATCGGCGACCGTGTATCAGCGGAAGGCCACATTACCTGCGGCGTGTGTCGCAATTGCCGCGCCGGTCGTCGACATCTTTGCATGAACTCGGTCGGAGTCGGTGTAAACCGACCTGGCGCATTCGCAGAATTCCTGTCCGTGCCTGCGTTCAACGTCTTCAAGTTACCGGCGTCAATCAGCGACGATATGGCATCAATACTCGACCCTCTTGGCAATGCCACCCATACGGCCTTGTCCTTCGATCTCGTTGGCGAAGATGTACTGATAACCGGAGCTGGCCCGATTGGCATCATGGCTACCGCCATCGCCCGCTACGCGGGCGCTCGCCACGTTGTTGTCACCGACATCAACGACTACCGACTGGGCCTTGCAACGGAGATGGGCGCAACCCGGACACTCAACGTCACCCGCGAATCAATTGATGACACGATGCAAGAACTGGGCATGGAAGAAGGATTCGATGTCGGCATGGAGATGTCCGGCAATCCGCAGGCATTTCAAGACATGCTTCGAACCATGCACCATGGCGGCAAGATTGCTTTGCTCGGGATACCACCCGAGGAGATGAGTATCGACTGGAACCAGGTCATCTTTAAGGGGCTGATTATTAAAGGTGTATATGGCCGGGAGATGTTTGAAAC
>CAYTNO010000016.1:0-12594 GCA_964439125.1 uncultured Woeseiaceae bacterium
GTGATGATGCGGAGATTCCCTGTTTCGATGAATATCCACCGCAGTAGATCAATTATCGCGAAACCGCAGCTCTGATTGATACCGCCGTTCGCAACAGGCGCCCAAAATCTTGAATGCATGAACTCCGGAATTCTCGTAGCATGTACGTCCTAGGCTTCTCAATACCCACGGGATAACAAGAATTCGCATGAAGATCGCGAGATCAATACGCATCGTCGCGTTGCTGCTGACCCTTTTAGTCGCCGTGAACAGTCCGGCGCAAAATTCTGATGACGCCACCGCACCAATCAGCCCGGATCTGAATTCCCTGCAATCTGACTGGTGGACTTATTTTGAAGGTTCCCGGGAAGAGGTCGAGCCAAAAGTCGACGCATTCTTGACGGAAGTCGGCGCTCAGATCGTCGACCTGGCGCCTCAAAATCAGGAAATTGCAGCGTCGATGCTGGTTGTGGTTCGTGACAACGTTACCGCGTACTTCGCACTGCTCGACGATTCTATTTTGGCACCGCAGGAGCTGCCTGAGCCTGCAGAGAACTATACGATAGACGACCTGCTAGGACTTGCCGCCACGGCGCGTGACGCCCTCGCAAGTGCCGCACAAGAAAACCTTGAGGTAGATCGGGAAAGACGAATCTTCAATGGCGCAAGCCAGATTCGTGACGCAAATTTTAAAGAATACGTCGATGCCGCAGCAGGAGACGAGCGTTGGTTGCTCGGCGCAAGACTTGTACAGGCGCGGTCAGCTCTGGCAATTTCCACTCGCCGCCTGGCACTTCTGACGCAAAGCTTCGGGCTGGCGACGTCTTTCGCCCAGGCAACCACCACTCGCGTTGAGTTCGCGACGGATCGACTGGCGCACACAGCAGAATCGGCGACGCTGGAAGAACTCGCCGGGCGCATAGACAGCAACAAGACAGATGTCGAGAAGGCACAGGCGAAGTTGCGCGCGGCCGAAATCGCGGCAAGCAGTCTCGATCTGGACGCTGCTCAGGGGCGATCACAACAGAGGTTGCAGCAACAGAGGCTGCTGGGAGCAGGGGTCGGTTTGGCTCTTGCTGAAACTACCCTCGCACAGACAGAGGCCCAGCATTGGTGGACTGAAATTGTCTTGCTCGCAGCGCCGGATACGCAGGCGCTGGCGGATAAGGAATTGGCCTGGTCTGAGTTCATTCGAGACGTTAACCAGCAAACGGTCGACTGGAAACGCCAGACGGAAGACGAACTCCTCGCCGTCCAGAGCATCGATCGGGGTGGCCTCGATCGCGCGTCTCATCGATTACTTGATCAGCGATTGGGAACAGCACAGGAAACTCTCGCCTCGGTGAGAGAGCTGAACACGGCGATCGCCGATCTGGAGCTGTTGATTGGTGTCGTGAACAACGCCGCAGCCGAATACACCGGTGCGTTCAGATCCTGGCTGGCAATCGCTAGCCTCAAAGCGAAAACAGCTTATATTCGAGTTGCAGACCTGACTGACGTCACGTTGTTTTCCGTGGGAGAAACTCCGGTCACGGGCGGCGACATTATACGAGCCCTCGTTATTCTGCTCGTAGCGATGCTTTTGTCACGCGGCATCCGACACGCGATCCGACGCGTCGCGGGTAGCGAGTCCAGTGGAACGCAGGCCTCGCTGTATACGGTAAGCCGTCTCACGCACTATTTCATCGTCATTTTCGCAGTGTTCATAGCTCTGTCTTCAATCGGGCTGGACTTTGGCAATCTGGCGCTCGTCGCCGGTGCACTCAGTGTCGGAATCGGTTTTGGACTGCAATCGATCGTCAATAATTTCGTATCCGGGCTGATCATCTTATTTGAACATACGCTGCGCGTCGGCGATTACATCGAGCTCGATACCGGCCTCACCGGCACAGTTAAGTCAATTAACGTGCGTAGCACGCTCATCAACACCAACGACAATATAGATATCGTTGTGCCGAATTCCGAATTCGTCACCACGCGTCTCACGAACTGGACGCTTGGCGAGAGAATATTACGCGTCCGCATCCCCTTCGGTGTGGCATACGGAAGCGACAAGGAACTGGTCAAACAGGCTGCCATGGAAGCCGCAGCGGAAGTCATGTATACGCTGACGAACATGAAAGGCAGAGAGCCTGATGTTTGGCTGACCGAGTTTGGTGACAGCAGTTTGAATTTCCTGATGCTGGTTTGGGTCAATCGGCAAGGAGCCAAGCGCCCCACCCGAACCCGCTCTGCCTACCTCTGGGCATTGGAGACCAAGCTACGCGAATACGGCATCGAGATTCCGTTCCCACAACGCGATTTGAATTTTCGTTCCGGGTGGCCGGAGCCGGCAATCCCGCCGCAACCGGCGCCACTACCGACGCCGGAAGAAGACGAGGATTAGACGCGGGCTGCTTGCGACCTCTATTTTTCTGATGCAGTGGGACGAACACTATCGTCCAAAAGGTCCCCTGACTTTTGCTCGCCAACCGTGTTACTTGCGGGAAGCAATTGTAGTATCCACTCCGAGCGCAACCTGGACGGAACCTCGCCTATCAGGTTTAGACTCTCCTCCGGATCCCGGGTTACGTCAAAAGCGTAAGACGAGTCAGAACGCATATCAGTCCAGTATTTCCAGGCATTATCCGTGTCGCGCAGATCAAGTAGTCCTACCTCCTGGTCCTGTTGGAAGTAAAGAAACGGTCTCTGTGTCGGATTCTGCAAAGCGGTTCCAGACCAGCTCGACGGTACCGGCAACCCAAGCTCCTGCAGCACGGTGGGCGCGATGTCCACCTGCGATGCGCCGGTGCGCGGCTCAAGCTTGAGTCCCTCATAGCCATATCGCAACATTAGCAACGGAATATCAAGAACCGGCCGGCGCACGCCCGCGGCGTGGCCATAGTTACCGTGCTCGCCAAGCATTTCACCGTGGTCCCCGGTAATGATCACCAGAGCGTCCTCGAGATATCCCCGTTGCTGGAGCGTGGCGAGCAATTCCTTCACCATCGAGTCGAATTGCAGGAGGCCATTGTCGTAGTAGTTGCTGGCCCACGTTCGCTTGGTTTCCTCGTCTATTCCCGGCCATCGCCGGTAATAGTTGCGAGCAGGAGCGAACCGCACATAGCTCTCCTCACGTTTTCCCAACCCATGGCTGGACATCAGATGGAGCTGCAAGAACACCGGTCTGCCATCCCAGCTTGAAAGCTGGGACGAGCGCTCAACCACGGCACGATCATCGTTTACGTAGCGTTCGCCCATCGAGCCGTCCCAGTAAAGATCGGCCGGACCAAGAGCCTCGGACAAGCCGTAAAAGTTGGTATGGTCGCCACCGAGGATCAATTCGATCCTATAACCGTGTCGCGCAAGCACCTGCTGAAGCGTGATGCTGGCGCGAGAGAACTCATGGACAAACTTCGAGCGCGCGATGCTCATTAGCCCGCAATAGGACTCAGCGCAAACCGAATGAATGCGCTGCGCCAGCGCAAGTCGTCCAGCCTCTGCCAGACTGTCGAAATACGGAGTCGTAGGGCGCGAATATTGAAATGTACTCAGATGGTCGCCGCGAAGCGCGTCCCCCACGATCAGAATTACATTTCGAGGTGCCGCAAGCTCGCCCGGACGATAGGCAGCGGCAGCCTCCGCTTCCCTTCTGTCAAGAAGCCGAGCGCCTTCGCTCTGGTTGTGTTGCGTTGTCTCAGCACCCACGCCTGGGTTGAGACTCATCATAAACGGCTCCCCCGATAGGCTATCGATACCCTTGTAGGTTTCAACTGCAAACGCGCTGAACAGCACTATCCCGGCTACCGCCACGAACAGACTTATCCTGGGCCTGACAATCGTGGCAAACTGGTGTGGCCAATGTAGTCGCGCGTGCGCCGTACGCACCAGCAAAAACACGGCGGCGCACAAGAAGCAAAGCGCCAGCGGGATAACAACAACGGGCATATCCAGAACCACCGCAAGTTCGCGCCACTGATTAAAGTAGATCGTGATCAAACGCCAGGTCGGGATACGCCCC
This sequence comes from uncultured Woeseiaceae bacterium, assembly GCA_964439125.1. GTDB lineage: Bacteria > Pseudomonadota > Gammaproteobacteria > Steroidobacterales > Woeseiaceae > UBA1847. The sequence continues at coordinate 3,980 of CAYTNO010000016.1, forward strand.
CAGCTCTGCAGTCCGATCAAGATCGTCGTGTAGTACAGCAACAGAAACGTCAGGCAAAGGCTATAGAGCAGCTGAAAGAGCGTGCGCGGCACCCGCCCTGATCCCAAATGCTCAACCACCAGGCGCAGGCCCAGCCATGCGCATGCCAATGATCCAACCAGTTTTAAATGTGGAACGATTGCGCTGTTCGGACCGTTGAAGAACAAAATGAAGGCACTCAGAAAACAGGTGGCCGGCAGCAGCCACAGCAGCAGCTCGGTGCCGAATGTCGCAATCGCCGGTAGCCGCTTACTCATGTGTATTCCGAATTTCGACGAGCTTTGACAAGCCGAATAGATTGACGCTTCGCACATTCATGATTTGCCAATGCGGACTCTCCAGGATGTCTATCGTCAGTGTCGAACGGAAACCCACTCGATCTGCGAGCGGCGCCAACAGACGCTCTGCGACCTGCCACACGCCCGCGTTCTTGAAGTGATTTAACACCAGAATCCGACCGCCCGGCGTGCAGACGCGGCGCATTTCATCGAGTAATTTCCGTGGATGAGGTGTCACAGACAGAATATAGGGAAGAGTGATGCAATCGAATGACGCATCCGGAAACGGCAGCATCTCAGCATCAGCACACAACAGCAGCGCATTACCAAGTCGCTGGCTTTCCACCACCGTTTGCGCCCCCCGCAGCATATCGAACGAAAGATCAACGCCACAGGTAAGCACTTCGGACGGATAGTGTAGTAGCGCCAGCCCGGTCCCTACCCCAACCTCCAGCAGCGTTTGCGGCGGACAGTCGGCCACTGCTTTTGCCAGCTCGATACGTCCCGACTCCAACACACGCCCGAACACCAAGTCATAAACTGGCGCGTACCTGCGGTAGACACTCACAACAGAGGCCTTGCTGATCGGCTTCAAGTATCGGCCTGACTAGCCATGTGCGATGGGCTCATCTGTAAAAAGATAGTCCTTCAACTCTTTGTCGAAGGACGGATCCTTGCGACGGATCCACTCCAGCACCATCGCAGCGTGCTCCTTCTCCTCATCGCGATTGTGCGCAAGGATGGCCCTAAGGTCATCGTCCTTGCAGGCGTCAACCCTCTGGTTATACCAATCTACGGCTTCCAACTCCTCCATTAGGGAAGTGATCGCTCGGTGCATATCTCTCGTTTCATCTGAGAGTTCACCAATTGGTTCGTGATAGCCCTCGTTCGCCATGCTTTGTCTCCGCTTACTATGGTTGTTTACTTCTCCGCAGGATACTCCACCCAGTACACACCCCGTAAATCGCCCTCGTCAAATCCCGTGGCCTCGTCCTCCGGGTATGCCTCGTTAATGTGAGCTGCGACATCAGGCGCCAATGTTTTTCCATGGCAAGCCAGACACAGCGGCGCGACCACAATCGGTTCGATGTAGCCCTGCCGATTGTTCTCCAAAGACACGACCGTCGGTGCGCGATCCGATTCTTCGCCAAGATATTTCTTGAGGATAGGATCGACCCAGTCGGGCGCCGAATTGGCCGGGTTGCGGAGGCGGTGGCTCGTGCGCCCAATCTCAACGCCATCGACCGAAAGAGACGCTGCGATCGCGGGCGCTTGATCCTTGCAAACGCTGATCGCACTCAAAGGACCATTCTGCATTCCCGCCATGAGTGCTTGCTTCAGCTCCTTTTTCAATGGAGCCAGCAACTCGGCACCGTACGCAACGTCTTCTTCCTGCGATAGCGCCGCACCCGGTACAACAGGCAGCGCCAGCAGGATTGACCACGCAAAAACTAACAATCGCTCATGTTTCATACGTACTCCCTTTGCTAATCAACAGCGTCTTTATGTTCACGCGACGCAGGAACCTGGGGCAGTAGCTCCGTATCTACCAACCATTCCCTGCCTTTTAGTAATAACTCCCAGTAAATGCCAGGCAACATCTTTTCCTTCAGCAACCACGCAAGCCTTGAAGGTTCATAGCTGTTAATTAACCACTGCGGGAAACTCGGCAGATGTTTGCCGCCATAACCGAACTCAGCCAGGACAACTTTTCCACGCTCAACGGTCAGCGGACAAGAACCGTAGCCATCGTAGACGGCATGGGGAGTGCCGCCAGAAAGCACTTTAAGTGCGTTCTCCGCTACCACCGGTGCCTGCTTCCTGAGAGCCGCTGCCGTCTTGGCATTGGGCGCCGAGCAAACGTCTCCGGCTGAAAAAATATTGCCAAACTTGCTGTGCTGCAGGGTTTCCGCAGAAACGTCAACCCATCCGGCATCATTGGCCAAAGGACTCTGGCGAATGAAGTCGGGCGCAGTTTGCACCGGGCAGACGTGCATCATGTCGAAACCAACCTCGACGCGACTGGTTGTTCCTTCGCCGTCAGTTCGATCAAACCATGCTTTGCCAGCCGGGCCGTCCACGGCAACAAGATTCTCATTAAGACACAGGTCAATTCCGTACTTGTCGACATATTTTGACAGCGCCGGCACATAGTCAGCTACGCCGAACAGGGCTCCGCCAGCGTTATGAAATTCGACGCTGATGTTTTTCAGTTTTCCTTGCCGCAGCCAGTGATCACATGACAGGTACATCGCCTTTTGCGGAGCTCCCGCACATTTGATAGGCATTGGCGGCTGCGTAAACACCGCCCTGCCCTGGTTCAATTCCTGCACCAGATCCCAGGTATAGGGAGCCATGTCGTAACGATAATTCGAGGTGACACCATTTTTGCCGAGCGTGTCGCCGAGACCTTCCACAGCATCCCAGTCGAGCTTGATTCCGGCTGCGGCTACCAGGACGCGGTAACCAATGCGTTCTCCATCCTCAAGAACGACGTTGTTGTTTTCAGGTTCAAATCCGGCGACCGCCGCGTGTCTCCACTTGACACCGTCCGGCATTACCGAGGCCATCGCACGCTCGGTCTTCTTTCGATCGAAAATACCCGCACCAACCAGCGTCCAGCCCGGCTGATAATAGTGTGCCTCGCGTGGTTCGATAAGGAGAATATCCAGATCCGGCTTTCGCCTCAGCATGCTCGAGGCGGTCGCCAAACCAGCAGTACCCCCGCCGACGATTACGACGTCGTGCTTATCAGCACATGCGGCTTTCCGAATTGATTCGCTCGCAGCGGCCAGCGTTGTCGCGGAACGACTGATAAGCCTGGCACGCATTGCCGTCAGATCGTAGCCAGCCTGCGCAGCCGTCGCCATCACCGCATTGATATCCAGGGTCTTTGCTTCGTTCAATGCCCACAAGCAGGTTGAGCGTGTTCCGGTACGGCAATACATCAGAATCGGACCCTGAAGGGTGCGGTTGGCAAGCTCGAACTGATCAATATTCTCGTCTGTTAGTCTGCCGGCAATTACGGGAAGGTTTACAAACTGCATGCCGAGCTCCGCTGCCACGGCTGCCAGGTCGGCTGACTTTGGTTGTCCCTGGGCTTCATTGTCGGGACGATTATTGATAATTGTCTTTATTCCCTGGGCCGAAGCGACACCAAGATCTGCGGTTGTAATTTGCTGCGAAATGAAAAACCGTGGCGTTAATTTTTTCATATTCATTGTCTGGATCTCCCGGGCTCAGGCAGCTATGCCTAGCGCCTCCGGTAATGAACGGTAAAGGATGTAGAGTCCCATAACGATGAGAAACGCACCGAAACCTTGCTTGAGTTTATGTTGCGGCACGCGATGCGCGATCTTCGCGCCTGCGAAACTACCGGTAATTCCCAGCCCTGTTACAAGCATCAACGCCTGCCAGTCCAACTCCAGGTTTTGCTTGTCCAGTACATCCAGGTATTTGAAGAAGCCACTGAAGGATTTTAACGCGATGATGACAAGACTGGTCGCCACTGCCCTGTGCATGGACAATCCACCCAACAATGCGAGAGCCGGCACAATCAGGAAGCCACCACCAACACCAACCAGCCCGGTAATAACACCAACCAATAGTCCATCAATTGCGATTTTCCAGGATTCCCGCGGCGCGTGACTGGTCTCATCCCATTTCAAGGGTCTGAGCATCATGTAAGACGCGAGTAGCATGACGACGGCGAAAAGAGACAGCTGAACAATACCTGATACATAGGCGGCACTCAGTGCGCCAAGATAAGTACCTGCCATTCCCGGAATGCCAAAAATAACGACATTGCGCCAGTCAATCAGCCTCGCCCTGAGGTATTGCATGCTGCCCGCCAGGGCAACGCTTCCTACAATGAACAGCGACCCGGCGATCGCGACTTTTTCGTCCTGGCCCATCAGGTAGACAAGTACTGGCACAGTCAGAATAGACCCGCCGGATCCCAATAAACCGAGGCTCACGCCGATAGCGACAGCACCCGGCCAGGCAAATATTGAGACCGGCACTAGTAGCGTAGTCCTTTGGCTGGCTGCTCCACGGCAGCGCGGATGAATGGCGTCATTAGATCACGGTGCGTTGCTTTTGCCCGGTAGGGACAAACCGATGATAAGCGCTACCGCCGCCATAGCCCAAACCACGATTGCGCCAGTTGGCAAGTCGAATATTGCCGACAGCACAATCCCTACAAGATAGGACAGCGAACCAATAACGTAACCGACAAGCAATCGCTTACCCCGGTTCATCGATCGCGTCGCCAACGCCGGAATGATCAGGCTTGCGAAAACCAGATAGATACCGACAATTTGTACAGACGCGGTTACCGCGATCGCGAAGATCACATAGAAACCCAAAGCACCGAAGCGCTCACCAAGCGTGAACCAGAGCAGCAACAAGCCAGAATACAATATCGCAATCGGCACCAGCGACTCCCAGGTCGACCAGAGAATCTGCCCAACCAGAAGTTCTCTTAGATGTTCGCTGCCGTGCGGGTTTCCGGCAAGCAACAAAATGCCGCCTGTCGCAGCAAGTATGAAAAGAATGCCAATTAGCGGTTCTTGTTGCCTGGGCCAGCGTTTCTCCGTCCAGTTAAGGCCGATGGCAGCGATCAATGCGGCACTAACTGCCGCAATCTGTACTTCAAATCCGTCTTGCTCCCAATTCATGCTGTGGGCTGCGATAACACCGAGCCCGGCAATCTGGGCGATGGCGAGATCGATAAATATGATGCCTCGCTTCAGAACTTCATGACCCAACGGTACATGAGTACTCAGTACGATCAGACCAGCTACGAACGCAGGGCCTATGATCGTCCAATCCAGCAATTCCAGATTCACTGCGATGCCCCCAGCAATATGTCGATGATGTCGTCAAACCAACTGAACAAATCCGTTGCGCGGTCGGTTCCACCAACCGTCAGGGGCAATTCGAGCGCCGGAATACCGGTGCGTTCCGACAGCCACGATGAGGCCCGCTCATCCTGGTAGGGCGCTCGAATTATAAAATCTGCACCACCTTGTTCGAATCTTGATACCAATTGGCTGAGGTGCCCGGCGGTCGGCGGCAATCCCGGAACTGCTTCAAGATTTGCGACCTCGACCAGCCCCAGCCACTTCTCAAGATACACCCAGGACTTGTGATGAGTAATCACGCGCTTGCCCTTAAGGGGCTCCGCTCTTGCTTCCCAGTTCTCGATCGCCTCGTCCCAACGCTGTGAAAAATCGGCTAGACCCGATTGATACACCGCGGCGTTGTCGCCGTCGAGTTCGCCCATGCGTTGTGCAAGCGCCGCCGCAATCTGAGCGATATTGTGCGGGTTCGTCTGGACGTGCGGGTTTCCCAGCGGATGAATGTCGCCACCCGCCCGATCAACGTTTTCTGTTGCGTCGAATCGCTCGACCAAGCTACTGGCATCGAAGTACCCTGGCGTGCCCGGCATTACGTTTCGATTGTTGGCTTTTTGCAGCAATACAGGTAGCCAACCGATTTCGAGCTCCGCGCCACTGCATATGACGAGATCCGCTCGTCGTACCTTGGCGATCAGGCTGGGTCGCGCCTGTATGTAATGCGGATCCTGCAAGGCAGTTGTCGCACTGTAAGTGTCGGCTTTGTCCTGCCCTATCTCTGTTGCAAGCATCGCCCATTCCGGTTCGCAAGCGAAAATTCTGATATCCGCCTGTGACGCGAATGACATCAACATTAGAACCAGTGCTGTGAATATTTTGCTCATCTCAATTCTCCCGGTTCTAGAAGCTATGCCCGCCGTGAGCACCAATACTCAGTAGGTATTGCAGCCCCCATTGATTCTCATCGGCTGGCCCCGCCTCGTCACGCGTGTACTGCAGCCGAAGGCGGCTGAACTCACTGTTTGACCAGTCTGTCATCAGGCTATAACGCATCGGATCATCGTTCGGCGCTGCGAGTGGTGTGCCGTCAAATACTGATCCGGCATCATCCATGGACACGCTATCGATCCGAGTACCAAATCGCCATCGCGGGAACGGTTGGTAGACCGCTTGCAAGTACCAACCTCGTTGATCGTTGTCGTAGGCCAGTGGCAACTCACCTGGCAGCGAGTAGTCACCTTGCTCCGAGCGCCAAAACAACTCACTTTGAATAACCAGGTTGCGCTGTTTCCAATTCCCATTCGGTGCCCATTTCCAGACGAACTGTGCAATTGTTGTGTCCGAGTCGCCACTGAATAATAAGGCATCACTTTCGTCGCCAGACTCTCTGTCAATACTCTGAGCGCTGAGATGCGAAACGCCTGCGAGCCAGCTGACATCGCTGCCAATATCTCCGCCGAGATTCAGGAATAGACTGTTACTACCGAATCCGGAATTGTCTGCTCCTGCGGCCGGGTAGTTACTACCCCGAAGCACTTCTGCGCCTACCTCAACATACAAATCTGTCGGTGCAATCCAGCGGACCTGCACACCGTCATCGATGTACTGATCGCCGAGAAAAGCCTGATAAGGCAACGGCTGATCTGCAAAGTCCCACGAATGTGCGTGCTTGTTATTGAGGTAGCCGATGCCGGAGAAGAATCGGCCGAAACGCGCAGACAAGCCTGCGGGCAGTGCTGTGGTCTCAAGCCACGCTTCTTCAATCTCGATACCAGCCTCACCGTCTTCGATAACGAGGGGAGCTGTTAACCAGGCTGTAAATTTGTCATCGACATTGGCGCTGATATTTATCTCGGCCTCGCCTATCGCCAGCCCCTCATCAAACGGTCCGGCCTCGCCACCCAGGGGAAAGCCCTGCACGGAATATTCATCCGGATCGTTCGCATAGTTCCAGGCCTGCCCCTGAAATATCACGCCGATCGCGGGGTTGAACGCGGAGTTTGTGCCGCGACTACGTGGCTCAGGCGTGACCGCTGCCGTCTGCACCTGCTCGGCAACGTCCAGTCGTTGTTCGAGCTCCGCAATACGTGACTCGTAGTCCGTACGCAATTCATCGATCGCGATCCGCAGCAACTCGATTTCACTGCTCTGCGCTGATGCGCTGTTAGTAAATAGGGAAGCAATTACACAGAGTGCAATACCGCTCAATCTGATGCTCATGGCACCACCTCTTGTCGAAACTGAATAGTCCATGCCGGCCGTTTTCAGGAACGTCCGGCAGCCGAATCACTGGTTAGACAACGGTGGGTGGGGCACGCTCTCGATAGAAGTGAGGTTCCGCTACCTGCGTGATGGGAGGAGCACTATCAGTGCTGAACTCGTACGGGATCGGCCTTGGCGATTCAGTTGTGGAAGGCGGAATTGCGTGTGCCGGGTTTGCATGCCCAACACAGGACTTACAGCTCGTCTGGTCAACGAAATTGTGTGTCGTGACATGAAACGTCATCGCTGCGTAGCTGATCAACAACATCAGCAGCAAAGCAATACAGTCTTGGCGATTGATCGACATATTCATTACGATTATAACATCAAGCAAGCCTCGCAATTTGCGCTGCTAGGGTTCGGTAAGGCTCGACGAGCGCTTCATCACGCCCCATTCGGGCTTCTTTCCGCGCAGCCAGCCGACAAGTCCCCGGATCCTCCAGATCAGTGTTATTTGCCGGTAGCCGAAATTCTCGAGAATTGCCACGCCGAATAATTTGAAAAGATCCCGCACGCGCGGATAGACATGGAATGACATTTCCTCGAGAACCAGCGCGCTTGTTGAAAGCATCACGCCCAGTCCTATGGCCAGACAGAAGAAGATTCCTGCCGTCCCCCAGGAAATCCAGCCGCTGAGGCCCGCAATGGTCATGAATATGTAACCGGCGATCTCGACTACCGGGCCGAACAGTTCAAAGGCGTAAAAAAACGGTATTGCCAGCCACCCTACCGCACCGGAATTGCGACGAAATAGCAGGTCCTTGTGCAGCCTAAGGCTCTGACCTAACCCGTGTTGCCATCGAATTCTTTGTTTGCCGAGCGTATTCAGATCCTCCGGCGCGTCGGTCCAGCAAATTGGATCGGGCACAAACGTGATCTTGTAGTCTTCGCCCGACTCGCAATAATGAGCGTGCAGTCTGAGGACAAGTTCCATGTCCTCACCGACTGCCTCGGGGTTGTATCCTCCGACCCGAACAACGGCTTCCTTGTCAAACACACCGAATGCACCCGAAATAATCAGGATGGCGTTCATCTGCGTCCAGCCCATCCGTCCATACAAGAATGCTCGCAGGTACTCGATCACCTGTACCCGAGCCAGGAAGTTAGACGGCAGGGCGACCTTTTCAAGAAACCCGCCTCGCACAACGCAGCCGTTGGCGATGCGCACCGTGCCACC
>CAYTNO010000017.1:0-12309 GCA_964439125.1 uncultured Woeseiaceae bacterium
GTTCAAGCATCTTGAGTACTTCTACTTTCACAACTTTATTTATGAGAGTTTGTGGAAGGACAATCGACGCCGGCACGGCGAAAGAATACCCACACTCGATATCGCGCATAAATACGGCGCGGATTACAAACTGATTTTTGTGGGTGACGCCACGATGAGTCCATACGAAATTGTGTACGCGGGCGGTAGCGTTGAACACTGGAATGAGGAACCAGGCGCTGTTTGGATCAAACGCCTCTTGAACACTTACTCAAGAGCGATCTGGCTTAACCCCGAGCCGAAACAACGTTGGGAATTCACACCGTCCACAAAGCTGACGCGTGAAATCATGGAAGACAGGATGTTTCCACTTACGATTTCCGGGCTCGACGAAGGTATTAAGGCGTTGCGCTAGCACCGGCGCCTAGTTCTTTCAAATCAGCAAGTACTTGTTGCGAATGCTCAGAGGGCTTGACGTTCTCATAGTGCTTCGCAAGCTTGCCGTCTGGATCGATCACAAATGTTTGCCGTTTGGCGACCTTCATTCCAAACATCCTGGTCTTGACACTATAAGCTTCAGACGCCTTGCCTTCGATGTCGGCCAACAGTGGGAAGGGAAGGCCGTACTTTTCAGCGAATTTCTGATGGGATTCGGCGTCGTCCAGACTAACGCCCAGAATCTGCGCGTTTATTTCCCTGAATGCGAAGATATTATCGCGAAACTCACACGCCTCTGTTGTACAGCCGGGCGTCTGATCTTTCGGATAAAAATACAGCACGACCCACCGATCCCGGTAGTCTTCCAGCGAGTGCAGCTGTCCGTTCTGGTCTGAGAGTTCAAAGTCAGGTACCGACTGCCCCACGGCGAGGTGTTCGGACGCGAACGCCGCAAGGCAGAGCGCAAATAGTGCGGCAATCGTGTAAAGCGAGCGTTTCATCTGACAAATTCCATTCAAAATAGTCACTATGACCATGTATTTTGTGGCGAAATACCACATTATCAACCCACTATAATACGATTTGGATCGGATACACTACAATTCTGCAAGTCATTACATGATGAGAGCCAGCGAAACACACGATAAGAAAACGGCACTGGTGTTGCCGGGTGGCGGCGCGCGAGGTGCATTTCAGGTAGGTGTTCTAAAGGCACTCTCGGAGTTCCTGCCCAAGGGCAGCCCAAACCCTTTTGCTGTGATTAGTGGTACATCCGCGGGCGCTATTAACTCTGTCGTTCTCGCCAGCAAAGCCCGCCGTTTCGCCGTGGCAGTCGCTGAACTTGAGCAGGTCTGGGGCAATTTTCACTGTGATCAGGTGTATCGCACCGACAATGTGACGATGCTCAAGAGCAGCCTGCATTGGCTGGCGTCCATTGTGTTGGGTGGTTTTCTCGTCGGAATGCCGAAGTCATTGTTGGACAATGCGCCGTTGCGAGCCTTGCTGAGTCGCAATATTCGATTTCCGCGAATTCAGGATGCGATCGACGGTGGTTGCCTCGATGCTGTCGCAATAACGGCGGCGAGCTACGCATCGGCTCGGTCAACGTCATTTTTCCAGGCATTCAAAGGCAACGAAAGCTGGTCGCGGACTCGCCGAGAAGGCGTGCGCGGCGAGCTTCACCTCGATCACCTGATGGCAAGTATTGCGGTACCGATGATTTTCCCGCCAGTAAGCGTGCAGGGTGAGTTTTTTGGCGACGGCGCCATGCGGCAGGCAACGCCTCTTAGCCCTGCTATTCATCTCGGCGCAGATCGAATATTGGTCATCGGCGTGCGCGACGAAACTGCGGACAAGTTGCCGAGTCCCGACAAACCACAAGAGTCGCCGAGTTTTGGCCAAATTGCCGGCTACATGCTTGATGCTTTGTTCATGGATGGCCTGTATTCAGACCTGGAACGTATGACTCGTATTAACCAGCTGATCGATTCCGTCAGTCCTGAGCACCGCAGCGGCACGGTGAAACGGATGCGTGCCATTGACACTATGCTTGTCGTGCCGAGCCAGGACTTGCGCGTTATTGCTCACAAACACCGAAAGCAATTGCCGTTTGCCATTCGTGCATTGCTCCGCAGTGTCAGCGGTCGCGGCCCAGGCGAAAGTCGCTTATTGAGTTTCCTGCTATTCGAACAATCGTTCACACGAGAGCTCATAGAATTGGGATATCGCGACGCCATGAAAGTAAAAGACGAATTGCTCAAATTCGTAAGCGGTGCTGAAGTGCCGAGATTGTTCGCGCCGAGCTGGGTAAGAAAAGACTTGAGTTCGCTGCACGGCGAAATCGGTCGGTAGTGCCGGGATCTATAAGAGCAGCGCCGCTCCGAGACCCAGGAAAGCCATATAACCTATAACATCAGTGACGGTCGTCAATACGACGCCGCCGGCGAGCGCGGGATCGATATTCAGGCGTTTCAGTGTGAGCGGAATAGCGAAGCCTGCAAACGCTGCAACAAAGAGATTGATGATCATTGCGGCCCCGATAACGCCACCGATCCGCCAATCGCCGAACCACAAATACGTAAATGCGGCTACGACGATAGCCCAACCAACACCATTCAGTAGCCCGACGAGCACCTCCTTGCGCATGATTCGACGCGCATTGGTCCGGTCAATCTGACCAAGTGCCATAGCGCGTGTGATGATCGTCAGCGACTGGCTGCCGGCAACGCCGCCCATGCTTGGAACCACTGGCATCAGGACAGCCAATAGAACGATCTTGTCGATCGTCGTCTGAAAAATGTCGACAACGGCAGCCGCGAGAAATGCGGTGCAGAGATTGATACCGAGCCACAGGGCTCGCCTTCGGGCGCTTTTGAACACAGGCGCGAACATATCGTCTTCTTCGTCAAGGCCGGCGGCACTCATCAAGGAATGTTCAGCCTCGTCACGAATAACATCGACGACGTCATCCACGGTTATTCGACCCAATACTCGATAGTCGTCGTCGACAACCGGTGCCGACAGCAGATCTCTGTTTTCGAATTCCCAAACGACCTGCATTGAGGGCGTGTGTGCCGGGATCGGCAGAATATTGGTCGACATGATGTTGGTTACAATTGTGTCTTCGTCGTTGGTTAGCAGGCGCGATAAAAACAACGTGCCGACATAACCATTGTCGCGATCGACGACAAATATTGAGTCGGTACCATCCGGCATTTCGCCGCGTGCGCGCAGGTATCGGGAGACGACTTCGAGCGTGACATCCGGCCGAACAGTCACGATGTCGACATTCATCAGGCCGCCGGCGCTGTCTTCATCGTAAGCAAGAACCTGGCGCAGGCGTTCCTCGTCCTGGTGATCAAGCGATTGCAGGACTTCGCGTGTCAAGGTCTCCGGCAGGTCGACCAGAAGGTCAGCGAGATCGTCGAGTTCCATGCCTTCTGTCGCGGCAATGAGATCCTCGGTCTGCATCCCTTTGATCAGGCCATCACGGACTTCGTCAGCCACTTCGACGAGAACGTCACCCTCATCGTCCGAGCTGACCATTTCCCAGAGCACAGCGCGCTCGCGCAGCGGCATCGATTCGAGCAGGCGGGCGACTTCGGCCGGGTGCAGGCTATGAATCATCAGGCGCGCCGACCGCATGCCGCCGCTGTTGAGCTGCTCGCGCAACAGCTGCAAATTGGCCTGGGTGTGCTCTCTGGCTTCCATAATGCGAGACAGTTTACTGAATTCAGTTGTGTCGCGCTCTACGGACCTGAAAAAGACGCTTTAGCCGGGGCTTCAGCTTCGGTCCGGATTATTGACTGTTGAGGCGGTGGCTGCCGATATCGTTGTGCCGGGTAAGAACAGGATCGTGCAACGAGCGCAGGGCATCTGCCAGCTTGTCCGTCATGTATACCGAACGATGTTGGCCGCCCGTGCATCCAATTGCCACCGTAAGGTAGCTGCGGTGCACGCTGTTGTACTCCGGAATCCAGCGTCTGAGGAAAGCCAGGATGTCATCGAACATCGCGACAAAAGCCGGTTGTGCATCGAGAAACTCAGTGACCTCACGATGCTCGCCGGTCAGACCACGTAGCTCGAGTGTCCAGTAGGGGTTTGGCAAGCATCGCATATCGAATACGAAATCGGCGTCTGCGGGAATACCGTTCTTGAATCCGAACGACTCAATTAGCACGGAAAGTGAGTTTTCCCGGCGTCGATCAACGCGCTCGCGAATGGCGTCTGCGAGTTCGTAAACGCTCGTCCTGGTCGTATCGATAATAAGGTCGGCCGAGTTGAGCACCGGAGAAAGCACCTGGCGCTCGCTATCGATTGCCACATGCAGCGCCGTGCCGTGCTCTGCGAGCGGGTGCCGCCGGCGTGATTCGCTGTATCGTTTGAGAAGGACGTCGTCATCTGACTGGAGAAACAGAAGCTCGGTCTGCAAGCCTTGTTGGCGCAGGTCGTCGATAAGTTGAGGCAGAGCCTCGAGATCTTTTCCGCGGTTTCGGGCATCGACACCGACGGCAATCAGCTGTGATGGCGCTTCGCCACCGGATGTAACTTCCTCAACCACAGCCTTTAAAAGAGCTGCAGGCATATTGTCGATACAGTAGTAGCCGAGATCTTCGAGGACGTGCAAGGCGACTGACTTGCCGGAGCCAGAAAGTCCACTGACGATTATCAGCCGCATAATGCGTCGTACAGCTCGCTGCTGGTATTAGCGTCGCGAAGCCTTGCGCGCAGACCTTTGTCGCTAAGCAACTCAGTGATGCTGGAAATATCGGCATGGTGACTGTCATCAATTTCGGTCGGCACTATCAACCCGAAGACCACATCGACGTCTTCTCCATCTTGCGCATCGAAGTCGACGGGTTCGATGAGTTTGATTAATGCGGCCGCGCTGATTTTCAGGCCGTCAACACGGCAATGGGGAAAAGCAACACCCTGATCCAGGCTTGTGCAACCCAATCGCTCGCGTTCAATAAGCCGGGCAAATATATCGTCGCTGGCTATGCCGAGTTCGGAGCGTGCCAATAATTCGCTAAGAATTTCCAGACTGTGCTTCTTGCTGCGCGCATGCGCGTTGCACAAAACACTGTCTGGCTTGATGATTTCTTCGAGCAACATGATGATTGTGTTTTGTTATCGGCCGGAACACCCTTGCGACCAGACGGTCACAAGGGTCGATTCAGGGCTAGAACTGTCGCTTAACAGACTCTTTGGCGTGATGATCAACAGATTTTTCTTTGTATTTTCTAACGCGTCGATCCAGTTTATCAACCAAGCCGTCTATCGCCGCATACATATCTTCTTCCGTGTTGTCTACGTAGATTGTTCCGCCGTTAACTTTCGCAGTTGCTTCGGCCTTGTGCCGAAGTTTTTCGACGGTGAGTATACAACTCACATCGGATACGAGATCGAAGTGGCGTTCGATCTTCTCAATTTTTGATTGGACATAATCTCGGAGAGATGCTGTTACTTCGATATGATGACCCGATACATTCAATTGCATAGTTACCTCCTTAAACGAGTAAATCGCACCTATGCCGAGCGCTTCCTGCGCTCACTGGACGATGCGATGTTCATTGCTTCACGGTACTTCGCGACGGTTCTTCTCGCAACCGAAATACCTTCTTCCGCCAGTAGATTTGCTATTTTGCTGTCGCTCAATGGTTTCGCGGGGTTCTCGGCACCAATGAGTTTCCTTATCTTGGCGCGAACTGACGTGGACGACTGATCTTCCCCGTCTACAGAAGACAAGTGAGATGAGAAAAAATACTTGAATTCGAAAACACCGCGCGGCGTGTGCATGTACTTGCTGGTCGTTACGCGAGAAATCGTCGATTCATGCATTCCTATTTCTTCTGCTACGTCCCTTAGCACCATCGGTCGCATCGCTTCATCGCCATGTTCGAGGAATTCTGTTTGTCGAGTAACGATGCAGGTAGCTACTTTCATTAGGGTTTCGTTACGAATTTCAAGGCTGCGGATGAGCCACCGGGCTTCCTGCAATTGAGATCGCAAGACAGAGTGGTCGCCGCTGCCACGTAACAACTTTGCGTATTGCTGGTTAACGGACAGTCGTGGCACGCCCGTCGGACTGATTTCGACCTGCCATCGGTTATCGATCTTGCGAACGAATACATCGGGTATGACGTACTCAGTGGCCGCAGAGCTGACGGCCAGGCCTGGTTTCGGGTTGCAACCCTTAACGAGGGCCAGTGCGTTGTGCAGATCCTCCTCAGAGGTTCGCAGACTGCGCCGCAACTCACCGTAGTCGCGATTCGCGACCAGATCGAGATGGCTATCGGCAAGCTGGGTCGCAAGCTGCAAGCCGGGCGTCGATGCATCCAGCTGCCGAAGCTGCAATATGATGCATTCTGAAATACTGCGTGCACCAATACCAATTGGGTCCAGCTGCTGGACTTTTTGAAGGGCGTCCTCAATTTCTTCGCCGGTGAAACCGGCCTCCGCATCAAGGCTCGCAAAAATATCGTCCAGGCTTGCGGTCAGGTAACCATCATCATTGATCGAGTCGACAATTGCCTCACCGATGACAACCTCTCGCGGTGAGAAATGCTCCATCTCGAGCTGCCACAACAGGTGATCACGCAAAGTCTGCCGTGACTCATCTGCAAAATCGCTAATAGGGCGGCCTTCACCATTCCAGCCGCCGTCCTGGATTTGTCCTGCCGCACTTTCTTGCCAGCTGTCTTCGGCGCGAATGGTCTCAACTTCGGCGGTTGTGTCAGCGCTCGTCTGCGGAACATCCGGCAGATCCTCCATCTCGAGCATGATGTTTTCTTCGAGTGCCTCCTGGATCTCGGCGTTGAGGTCGAGAACAGGGAGCTGCAACAGGCGGATCGCCTGCTGCAACTGCGGCGTCATCGTAAGTGATTGTCCGAGTTTTAGCTGCAGCGACTGTTTCAGCATTAGCCGGAGTTTCCGGAAGAAGCAATGATAATTCTGGTGGTATTCAAGGTGACCAGTTTGCCTCAGAGTCTGAATTCTTGTCCGAGATACACTTCTCGAACGTGATGATTCTCTAGGATCTCCTGTGGGGAGCCAGAAGCGATAAGACTCCCATCACTGAGTATATAGGCTCTGCCACAAATTCCGAGAGTTTCCCGGACATTATGGTCAGTAATCAGAACGCCAATACCGCGTTCACACAAGTGCTTGATTATGCGCTGAATATCAAGCACCGAAATTGGATCAACGCCAGCGAACGGCTCATCGAGAAGAACGAATAAGGGATTTGCGGCCAGCGCGCGGGCAATTTCGACGCGCCGTCGTTCGCCGCCGGAGAGGCTGATGCCGAGGCTGCTACGAACATGTCCGACATGCAGCTCATCGAGCAGCGTTTCGAGTTCCTCCTCGCGGCCTGCCCGGTCAAGATCACCACGATTTTCGAGAATAGCGAGGACGTTTTGCTCGACCGTCAGTTTGCGAAAAATCGATGCTTCCTGAGGCAAATAGCCAAGCCCCAGTTTCGCGCGCCGATGCATCGGTTGGGCGGTAAGGTCCTGTCCATCCAGCAATATGCTGCCGCTGTCCGCTGGTATCAGACCAACAATCATGTAAAACGCCGTCGTCTTTCCTGCCCCATTGGGGCCGAGCAGTCCAATGACTTCGCCGCTCTTGATTTCCAGAGAGAGATTCTTGACGACTTTGCGGAGTTTGAAGCTCTTGGAGATATCCTGAACGCTGAGGATACTCATGGATTTTCGACCCCCGCATCCGGCGTTTCGTCCGCAGTCGATTCTTGTGGCGTAAACGTAATTTTGACCTTGTCGTCACCCTCTCCGGAGGACTCAGCATTTATACGTTGTTCCGCGATGTTGTAGGCGATGAAACTCGATGCGATCTGATTGCCGCTTTCCGAAAACTTCGCATCGCCCGAAAATTCGATAATTCGGCTATCAAGGTCGTACTCAAGGCGCTCGGCCTCACCACGAGTTACTTCATCGCTGCCGGGACGATTCATCTCAAACGTGGCCGGCTCCCCGTGTATCGTGGCGAGGATGAGCTTGTGGTCAGCGAATTTCAGGTCAGCTGACGTGCACTCGATATGGCCATTATCGACATCGATGACGACATTACCTTCAAACCGCCATACGCTATCCGCGAAGTCGAGCTTGGAAGCGCGCCCTTCGTCTGCCTCTATGCCGATGGATCCCTGGGACAGTCGCAGTCCCTTAAAGACCAGCATGGAGCTATTGCCATCGTAATTTGTTGAATCTGCATCCAGCGATATTGGCAGGCGCAGGTCACTAGCCTGAGCGGCGGCCAGACTCGGCAACAAAAAAAGCAATGCAATAAAACGCGTAATCATCGAATAAAAATTCTCGGTCAGGGGGCAAACTTCCCGCTGACGTTCGATTTCAACTCCAGACGGTTTTCCTTAAGTGATGCTAGCATGCCAGTCGCCGTCAAACTGCGCGCGCCAATACGGATTTGTACTCGCTCATTGGTCTCTGCCAGGTAGTTGTCCGGATCGATCTCGAGGTATTGGGTGCGCAATTCTGTGTCCCTGCCAGAAAACCCTTCGCTGCTGACGGCACGAACATTGCCACTGAGCAACACACGGTCTTCATCTTGTCGAATAACGGCTGAATCGGCATTGACTCTCCAGGGCACGGCGCTTTGTGGCGAGTAATGTAGCAATACGTTGGTAAAGAAAACCTGATCATTTTCCATTTGTTCAGCGTCTTCCGCTCGAAGTTCGTACAACAGGTCGCCGTTCGGGCCGGTACCGAGAATTCGCGCCGACTTCAGGTAGTAGCCTTGCTGCGTCGTATCGAAGCTGGGCGTCGCATCGCCATCGCCTTGCCCCTGGCGAGCGAGATACCAGCTGCCTAATGCGCCTGCCGTCAAACCGATGAGCACAAGGGCGGTGCGGAGGTCAACCATCAGTCTGTGTCGCCGGCTGCTGCCAGGACGAGATCGCAGACTTCGCGAACGGCACCATGACCACCAGCGGCATGGGTCGTGTAGTGGCACTGCTCGCGAACGGCTTTCACTGCGTTCGCAACCGCAACGGCATAACCGACTTTGCGTAGCAGCGGAAGATCCGGTATGTCGTCGCCGACGTAGGCACACTCTGCGTCAGAGATTCCGAGTGTGCTGGTAAGTTTGGCGAAAGCGCCGATTTTGTCCCTGCATCCCTGTATGACGTGGCGAACGTCAAGTTCAGCCATGCGCTGTTCGACGGCAGCAGAGGAGCGCCCGCTGATAACGGCGACTTCAATGCCGGTCTCCAGCAACTGCCTGATGCCGTAACCATCTTGCGTATTGAATGCCTTGGATTCGACACCGTCATTTGAGAGGTAAAAACGGCCGTCGGTAAATACGCCGTCCACGTCAAATGCCACGAGGCGAATTTCGGACAGCGAAGTTTTGACGTCAGGGTTACTCACATAATGCCTGCGCGAAAAAGATCGTGAACATTTAAGGCACCGACCAGACGATTATCCTTGTCGGCAACCAGCAACGATGTGATTTTATTCTCTTCCATCAGGTGCACAGCCTCGGCGGCCAACACATCATCGGACGTCGTCTTGCATTCGCTGTGCATGACGCTGCTGATGGCGGTGCTGTGTAAATCAACGCCTGCGTCCAGCGCTCGGCGCAAGTCGCCATCCGTGAAGATGCCAAGAATATTCATGTCGTCGTCCACGATCGCGGTCATTCCCAAGCCCTTTTCCGTCATTTCCATCAGGCCGTCGCGAAGGTTCACGTCCGGTTTGACGCTGGGGATAGCATCGTCGGTGCGCATTACATCAGAAACGCGGAGCAGCAGTCGTTTGCCGAGACTGCCGCTGGGATGAGACATCGCAAAGTCTTCTGCTGTAAAGCCGCGAATCTTCAGCAGGACAACCGCAAGCGCGTCTCCCATGGCAAGGGTCGCGGTTGTGCTGGCGGTCGGTGCGAGGTTGAGTGGGCAGGCTTCTTCGGCGACGCTGACGTCCAGGTGTACATCAGCAGCCTTGGCAAGCGTGGACTTGGGGTTGCCTGTCATCGTGATTAGCCGGGCACCCATGCGTTTTACAAGCGGCAAGATTGTGATGATTTCGTCTGTCTCGCCCGAGTAGGAAATAGCAAGCAGCAAATCCTGTGCGGTTATCATGCCGAGGTCACCATGACTGGCTTCTCCCGGGTGCATGAAAAAGGCCGGAGTGCCAGTGCTCGCCAGTGTTGCAGCTATCTTGCCACTGATATGGCCGGATTTCCCCATCCCTGTGACGACGATACGACCCCGTGTTTCGAGGCACATCTTGCAGGCGTCAATGAATCTTTCGTCGAGCCTCGAGCGTAGCGTTTCGACGGCACCAGACTCTATTGAAAGAACCTCGCCGGCCAGAGCCAGTAATTCGTCGGATGTCAGGTTCTGCGGCACGCGCAAGCCTCGGCCAGTGATCATTCATGCATTGTAACGTTTTGTAGCACTACGTAGGTATCGTAAGCGAGAAATGCAACAAGTAGCGCGACGCCCTCGATCCTGGATAATTCGCTCTTGCCATCATAGTCATAGGTCATCGCGAACAGCACCAGGGTGAACGCGACCATGACGAAGATATGCAATGACAATACGGTCGGAGCCATTGCAGTCGGTGCAATTGTTGCGGCAACGCCGATGACGGCGAGCAGGTTGAAGATATTGGAACCGACAATATTGCCTATGGCGAGCCCGTATTCGCCTTTTAACGCGCTCACCAAAGAGACAGCGAGTTCCGGAAGACTGGTGCCGAATGAGACAAGCAAAATGCCGATGACTACTTCGCTGACCCCGAGGGCACGTGCAATGAGTATTGCGCCGTCGACCAATAGCTGCGCGCCGACCAGTAGAGTGCCGATTCCAAGGATGAGCCAGAAAATAGCCAGCTTCATGTTGACGCCTGCAGGTATTTCGGCCTCGAAATCCTGCTGGATCGGGTCGCTTGGCGAGGACCTCATGCCGAGACGAGTGAGCCAGATCATCACGATGACAAGAGATGTCAGCATGACTATACCGTCGACGCGGCTCAGATAGGAGTCGAGGAATAGCGAGACTGTGAGCAACGAGACAGCAAGCAACGCCGGCATTTCGCGACGGAGCGTTGCAGAGCGCAGCTGGATGGGGCGGATAATGGCCACGATACCGAGTACCAGGCCTATGTTGACAATATTCGAGCCTATGGCATTGCCAAGTGCCAGACCCGGCTCGCCACGTAAAGACGCCACAACAGATACCAGAATCTCCGGTGCTGATGTCGCGAATGCCACGATCGTGAGGCCGATCAGCAACGGCGCAACGCCCAGGTTGCGAGCGATCGCCCCGGCACCGTGAACAAACCGGTCGGCACCCCAAATAAGGAGTACTAGTCCGGCGATGACTTCAAAAAGACTTCCAAGCATAGTTTTCGTATTGTTGAGCGAATCGATTCCAGCGCCTGAATTGAACGCATAACGGCGGCCTGGAGACACACTCGAGCGGGTTATCATACACAATCAGCGTGGGGCGTTGGGAAGCCCTACACTTTCCCGGTACACTGCGCGCCCCGGGGATATTACCTAATGAATTGCCAATATGGATCCAGTCGAGATAACAAGCCTGATAGAAGCCGGTTTTGATGACGCTATCGTCAAGGTTATGAGTGGCGACAATACGCATTTCGAAGCGTTGGTTGTTGCAAAAGAATTCGAGGGAAAGCGGTCGATTGCGCGCCATCAATTGGTGTACAAGTGCCTGGGTACGCTTGTGGGCAATGAGATTCATGCCCTGTCGATTCGAGCCATGACGCCAGATGAGTGGCAGGCACAGACAAACGTATAAAGACTGCTGGATAAGCTCTGCTTGAAAGTCGGTGCGCGTCGCTAGTCGGGCGAGCTCGAGCGCTCGGCCGCTATAACGCTCGTCTCGAACTTGGTTCCGTTTCGAATGCCAAGCAGGTTGATTTCGTCACCGGGGTCGGTCGCTGCAACCTTCAGTCGCGCCTGGCGCTGCGAATAGATTGCCTCGCCATCAATCTCAATAATGACATCACCAGCCTTCAACCCGCCTTGCGCCGCCGGGCTATCCTCATAAACGTGGCTCAGGCGAATTCCGACATTTCGTTCGATGCCCAGTGCAGCTCTCTCAGCGCTGCTTAGCTCTTCAGACTGGAACCCCATGTAGCCGCGAATAACGCGCCCATGCAACTTGATTTCGTCGACAACGCCGCGAACCATGTCGACCGGAATGGCAAAGCCGATGCCCTCGGTGCCCGGATCCTGCACAAGTACTGCCGTGTTGATGCCAACAAGCTCTCCGTTGACATTAATGAGTGCTCCGCCGGAATTGCCGGCGTTAATCGCTGCATCGGTCTGGATGAAATTTTCGAAGGTTGCGAGGTTGAGCAGTCCCCGACCAGTAGCACTGACGAT